>JBMCTR010000119.1:0-5868 GCA_048622955.1 Actinomycetota bacterium | reverse complement strand
ATGCGCAGCGCGCGGACGTCCCGGTAGAGGTGCTCGAGCAGGTGGCCCCGCTGCAGCGCGCGAGCGCCGTGCACCTGGATCGCGGCGTCGACGGCCTGCTGCGCGGTCTCCGTGGCGAACAGCTTCGCCATCGCGGACGTCGTCGCCACGGTCGTCGCGCCCGAGTCGTACGCTGCGGCGGCATGGTAGACGAGCAGCCGCGCCGCCTCCACTCGCGTGGCCATCTCCGCGAGCGGGTGCGCGACGGCCTGCAGGTCCTTCAGCCGCCCGCCGAACGCCTCCCTGGTGCCGGCGTGCTCCACCGCCGCGTCGAGCGCCGCCTGCGCCATCCCCACGGCACCGGCGCCGACGCTGGGCCGGAACAGGTCCAGGGTGCGCATCGCCACACCGAACCCCCGGTCGACCTCCCCGAGCAGCTCGTCGCCGCCCACCCGGACGCCGTCGAAGACCAGCCGGCCGATCGGGTGCGGCGCCGCGAGCTCCACCGGCTCGCCGGACAGTCCGGGGCGGTCGCCCGGCACGACGAACGCGCTGATGCCGCGGGCGCCAGCGTCGGGGGTCGTGCGCGCCAGCACGCAGTAGAAGTCCGCCTCCGGCGCGTTCGAGATCCAGGTCTTCTCGCCGGTCAGCCGCCACCCGTGGCTTTCGCGCTCGGCACGGAGCCGCAGCGCGCCCGCGTCCGACCCCGCCTCCGGCTCGGTCATCGCGAGGGCGGCCACGGCGTCGCCCGCGGCGACCGCGGGCACCCAGCGGGTGACCAGATCGGCCGCGCCGCCGAGCACGATTGGGTAGGTGCCTAGCCCCTGCAGCGCCAGCGCGGTCTCGGCCTCCGTCGAGACCGTCGCCAGACCCTCGCGCAGCAGGCACAGCTCGAGCGCGCGGGGCTGGTACGAGCGCTCCGGGAACACCCGTGCGAGCAGCCCGGACGAGCCCAGCGCCTTGACCAGCTCCCGGTTGACCCGCCCCGGCGCGCCGCTCTCGGCGACCGGGCGCAGCTGCGTCCCGGCGATCTCGTGCACCCGCGCCAGCAGCGCGCGCTGCGCTGCGTCGAGCTGGAACGCGGTGGCCATCTCAGCGCCCCTTCCACTCCGGCGCACGGCGGCCGGTGAACGCGTCGTGGAACTCTCGGTAGTCCGCGCCCTTCATCAGCAGCGCCTGCGTCGCCGCCTCGAGCTCCAGGGCTCCGGACAGGCTCATGTCGAGCTCGCGGGACAGCAGGGCCTTGGTGTGCGCGTACGCCTGGGCCGGGCCGGCCGCCAGCCGCCCCGCGAGGGCCAGAGCCGCCGCGTCCAGCTCGTCGTCGTCCACGAGCTTGCTCACCAGGCCGATCCGTTCGGCGTCCGGCGCGTCGATCGCGTCGCCGAGCATCAGCAGTTCGGTGGCGCGCCCCAGCCCGACCAGCCGGGGCAGCAGGTACGCCGCGCCCATGTCGCCGCCGGAAAGCCCGACCTTGGTGAACAGGAACGCGAACTTCGCCGAGCGCGCCACGACCCGGAAGTCGGCGGCCAGCGCGATCACCGCGCCCGCGCCCGCGGCGGTGCCGTGCACGGCCGCGACGATGGGGACCGGGCACTCCCGCATCGCCCGCACCACGTCGCCGGTCATGCGGGTGAACGCCATCAGGTCGGCCGGGTCCATCTCCAGCGTGGCGCCGATGATCTCTTCCACGTCCCCGCCCGAGCAGAACGCCCGGCCCTGCCCGCGCAGCACGAGCACGTTCGTGTCGTCGCGGTGCGGCAGCTCGCCGATCAGGTCCCGCAGGTCGGCGTAGACGTCGAAGGTCAGCGCGTTCAGCCGGTCCGGGCGGGTGAACGTCACGGTCGCGACACCGTCACTGCGCTCGACGTCGAAATTCGTCCAGTCGTCGGTGAGCGGTGCCGACCCACGGAACGGGCTCATCGCCACTCTCCAGCACGCGTCGGGCTTGGGGCGGCCCTCACAATAGCGTCCGTGTTACCGTCGTAACGAACCCAGCATATGACGTCTGCTGCTCGCCCTGTGCGGCGTCTGGTGGTGATCCACAGTGCGGATCGGCGTGATCGGCGGCGGGCCCGGCGGCCTCTACTTCGCCGCGCTCACCGCGCAACTCGACCCGGCGGCCGAGATCACGGTGTGGGAGCGCAACGCCGTCGACGACACGTTCGGCTTCGGCGTGGTGTTCTCCGACGAGACGCTCGGCGGCATCGAGCACGCCGACCCGCGCGTCCACGAGGAGATGCAGCGCGAGTTCGCCCGCTGGGACGACATCGACGTCCACTACGGCGGCCAGGTGCTCACCAGCGGCGGCCACGGCTTCGCCGCGATCAGCCGCCGCCGGCTGCTGCGGATCCTGCACGAGCGCTGCGAGCAACTCGGCGTGCGGGTGCACGTCCAGACCCCCGCCCCGGACGTCGCGGACCTCGCGGCGTCCCACGACCTGGTGGTCGCGGCCGACGGCGCCAACTCCGCGGTGCGGGCGCGATACGCCGACACCTTCCAGCCCGACCTGGACCAGCGGCACTGCCGGTACATGTGGCTGGGCACCGACCGGGTCTTCGACGCGTTCACGTTCGTCGTCGAGCACACGCCGTACGGCGTCATGCAGTTGCACTGCTACCCGTACGACGCGTACGGCAGCACGTTCATCATCGAGATGGCCGAGGACGTCTGGCGCGCCGCCGGCTTCGACGCGACCGAGGACCGCCAGTTCGCGCCCGGCGAGAACGACGAGGAGTCGATCAAGAAGGTCGGCGAGCTGTTCGGGCACGTGCTGGGCGGCCACGAGATCCTCGCGAACAACTCCCGGTGGCTGCGGTTCACCACGGTGCGCAACCAGACCTGGCGGCACGGCAACGTGGTGCTGCTCGGGGACGCCGCGCACACCGCGCACTTCTCCATCGGCTCGGGCACCAAGCTGGCGATGGAGGACGCGCTGGCGCTCGCGGCGTGCCTGCACGAGCACCGCGACCCCGCCGTGCCCATTGCGGCGTCCGTCACTGCGGCCCTGACCGCGTACGAGGACGAGCGGCGGCCGGTGGTCGCCTCGACCCAGCGGGCGGCGCAGGCGAGCCTGGAGTGGTTCGAGAACCTCGCCAGCTACACCTGGCAGGAGCCGATGCGCTTCGCGTTCAACCTGCTCAGCAGGTCGCGGCGGGTCACCTACGACAACCTGAAGCTGCGCGACCCCGAGTTCGTCGCCGAGGCCGACTCCTGGTTCGCCGAGCACGAGGTGCGCCGCGGCGTCGCGCCCGCCCCGGCGGAGCCGCGGCCGCCGATGTTCCAGCCGTACCGGCTGCGCGACCTGCGGCTGAAGAACCGGGTCGTGGTCTCGGCGATGGACATGTACTGCGCGCGGGACGGCGACCCCACCGACTTCCACCTGGTGCACCTCGGCGGCAAGGCGCTCGGCGGGGCCGGGCTGGTGATGACGGAGATGGTCTGCGTGTCGCCGACCGGGCGGATCACACCCGGCTGCACCGGCCTGTACACCGACGTGCAGACCGAGGCCTGGCGGCGCATCGTGGACTTCGTCCACTCCGAGACCACCGCCGCGATCGGGCTGCAACTCGGGCACTCCGGCCGCAAGGGCTCCACCAAGCTGATGTGGGAAGGCATCGACGAGCCGCTGCCGGAGGGCAACTGGCCGGTGGTCGCGCCGTCCCCGCTGCCGTACACGCCGGACAACCAGGTGCCGCGGGAGCTCACGCACGCCGACATGGCCGCCATCCGCGACGAGTTCGTCGCCTCCGCGCGCCGGGCGGACGCCGCCGGATTCGACCTGCTGGAGTTGCACTGCGCCCACGGCTACCTGCTGTCCAGCTTCATCTCACCGCTGACCAACCACCGCACGGACGAGTACGGCGGCACGCTCGAGAGCCGGCTGCGCTACCCGCTGGAGGTGTTCGACGCGATCCGCGAGGTGTGGCCGGCGGGCAAGCCGATGTCGGTGCGCATCTCGGCGACGGACTGGTACCCCGGCGGCACCGACACCGACGACGCGGTGGCCATCGCGGCTGCGTTCGCCCGGCACGGCGCGGACGCGGTGGACGTGTCGACCGGCCAGGTCGTGGCCGACGAGCAGCCGGCGTACGGGCGCAGCTACCAGACGCCGTACGCCGACCGGATCGCCAACACGGTGGACGTCTCGACGATCGCGGTGGGCGCGATCTCCTCGGCCGAGGACGTCAACGCGATCATCCTCGCCGGGCGGGCGGACCTGGTGGCGCTGGGCCGCACGCACCTCTACGACCCGATGTGGACGCTGCACGCGGCGGCCGACCAGGGCTACTCGGGCGAGGGCGTCGACTGGCCGCTGCCGTGGCAGGCAGGCAGCCGGCGGCCGGCCGCCTCGCGCGCGAACGAGCCCCGCCCGCGGCTGGAGCTGGTCCGGGACCCGGACGCCGGCCGCACGCGGCACGAGCGCTGGCGGCCGGAGCGCTGAGCCGGCGCCGGCGCGGGGGACGGCGCGGGGACATGGTAGCCGGACTCTTGTCTTCCGATCAGCCAGTCGCCAGCATGGACGGCAGCCACGCGGAAGGAGACCGGCATGTCCCTGCTCACTGACCTGGCCGAGGCCGTATCGACCGGACGGGTCGAGGTCGTCGACCTCACCACCCCTCTCACCGACCAGACACCCATCCTCGTGCTCCCCGAGCAGTTCGGCCAGACCGAGAGGTTCCAGCTGCGGGAGATCAGCCGGTACGACGACCGGGGGCCGGCGTGGTACTGGAACAACATCACGACGGGCGAGCACACCGGCACCCACTTCGACGCGCCGATCCACTGGATCACCGGGCGCGACTCGCACGATGTCTCGCAGGTGCCGACGGCGCGCCTGGTCGCTCCGGCGGCCGTGCTGGACTTCGCCGCCGAGGCCGCCGCCGACCCGGACTTCCTGATCGAGGTCGACCACATCAAGGCCTGGGAGGCCGAGCACGGTGCGCTGCCGTCCGGCGGCTGGCTGCTGCTGCGGACCGGCTGGGACGCGCGTGGCGGCAGCCAGCAGGAGTTCCTCAACGCCGACGAGGCCGGCCCGCACACCCCCGGCGTCAGCGCCGAGTGCGCCAAGTGGCTGGCCGAGGAGGCCCCGATCCAGGGCGTCGGCGTCGAGACCGTGGGCACCGACGCCGGGGCGGCGGGCTCGTTCGACCCGCCGTTCCCGTGCCACGCCCTCATGCACGGGGCCGGCAAGTACGGCCTCACGTCGCTGCGCAACCTCGCGATGCTGCCGCCCACCGGCGCGGTGGTGGTCGCCTCGCCGCTGCCGATCGTCGGCGGCTCGGGAAGCCCGACCCGGGTGCTGGCCCTGGTCGAGCGGTGATGCGCGTCAGCGAGGCCGTCGGGCGCACGCTCGCCGACCTCGGCGTCCGGCAGGCCTTCGGCGTGGTCGGCAGTGGCAACTTCGACGTGACGAACTCGCTGGCGGCCGGCGGGGTGCGGTACGTCGCCGCGCGGCACGAGGGTGGTGCGGCGACCATGGCCGACGCCTACGCCCGGATGAGCGACTCGGTGTCGGTGCTCACCGTGCACCAGGGCTGCGGGCTCACCAACGCGATGACGGGCATCACGGAGGCCGCCAAGAGCCGGACGCCGGTGGTGGTGCTGGCCGCGGAGGCCGACGCGCCGACGTCGAACTTCGCGATCGACCAGCCGGCGATGGCCGCTGCGGTGGGGGCGGCCTCGGTCCGGGTGGGGTCGGCCGAGACGGCGGTCGCCGACACCGTCCGGGCGTACCGGCTGGCGCGGGACGAGCGCCGCACGGTGGTGCTCAACCTGCCGCTGGGCGTGCAACAGCAGCCCGTCCCGGACGGGGGGCGCGCGGTCGAGGCGGCTCCGGCGGCAGCGGGCGAACCGGCCGCAGCGGGCGAAGCGGGCGAACCGGCAGCCGAC
>JBMCTR010000118.1:0-5876 GCA_048622955.1 Actinomycetota bacterium | reverse complement strand
GCCCGGGACCGCGCCGTCGTGGCGTTCGACGATTGCCAGCGCCGCCGAGTGAAGGCGCAGCGCCCGGCGCGGATAGCCCAGCCGCCCCCATCCCCGGATCGCCGCACCCGGCTGCTCCGCGGCGAGGTCGGCGGGTCGCGGCCAGCGCTCCATCCAGGCGCGCCACACCGGTTCGACCCGCACGACCGGCGTCTGCTGCAGCATCACCTCGCTGACCAGCACGCCCCACGGTGTCCGGTCCTCAGCGCGCCACGGCAGGTCCCGGGCGTGCGAGGCGTACCACGAGAGGACGGCGCGGTGCAGGTGCGGCAGGGGACCCGGCATCGCGACGGGTCAGACGTAACGCTCGAGAATGCTCGATTCCGCCAGCCGGGACAGGCCTTCACGGACACTGCGGGCGCGCGCCTCACCGATGCCGTCGACGCCGAGCAGATCATCGACGCTGGCGGCCAGCAGCTTCTGCAGGCTGCCGAAGTGGTTGACGAGCCGCTCCATGACGGTGGCCGGCAGCCGCGGGACTCGCGCCAGCAGCCGGTAACCGCGCGGGGTGGCGGCGGCGTCGAGTTGCTCGGTGCCGCCCGCGAAGCCGAGGGCCCGCGCGACCGCGCCGAGGTCCAGCAACGCGGTGGCCGACAGCGCGGCCAGCCTGCCGATCGCCTCGGGAACCGACATCACCGCGCCGCTCACCGGCAGGTAGTCCCGGACGATCAGTTCGCGGTCCTGGTCGACACCCGCCACGAGCTCGTCGAGCTGCAGCCGCAGCAGCCGGCCGTCGGTGCCGAGCTCGACGACGTAGCCCTCGATCTCGTCGGAGATCCGACGCACCATCTCCAGCCGCTGCGCCACGGCGGCGACGTCCCGGACCGTGACCAGGTCCTCGATCTCCAAGGCGGACAGCGTGCCGGAGACCTCGTCCAGCCGGAGCTTGTAGCGCTCGAGCGTCGCGAGCGCCTGGTTCGCGCGGGAGAGTATCTGCCCGGTGTCCTCGAGGACGTAGCGCATGTGGTCGACGTAGATCGCGACAATGCGCATCGACTGGCTGACCGACACGACGGGAAAGCCGGTCTGCTTCGCCACACGTTCCGCGGTGCGGTGGCGCGTGCCGGACTCCGTGGTGGGGACCGACGGGTCCGGTACCAGTTGGGTGGCCGCACGCAGGATCTTGGTGCAGTCCTCGTTGACGATGATCGCGCCGTCCATCTTGGCCAACTCGCGGAGCCCGGTCGCCGAGAACTCGGAGTCGAGCGCGAACCCGCCCGTCGAGATCGACTCCACCGAGTCGTCGTAGCCCAGCACGACGAGCGCGCCGGTACGGCCCCGCAGGATGCGCTCGAGCCCTTCCCGCAACGCCGTGCCCGGCGCCACGGCCGCCAGTGCGAGGCGTAGCTTGGCCTCGGCTCCGCCGCGTTCACCCACTCGAACGTGACCCCCGCCATTTCCGTTCGCTGATCTCGCGCGCCAGTGTACGGCGTCGGATTGCGCTTTCGGGACAATGCCTCCGGTTATCAATGAACGGTCCCTCCACCCGTGCGGCAAGCCTTGCAGCCCTCGACGTACCCCGACGGGGCTGCCTCAAACGGCATCTGCGCAGCGTACGACAGTGTTACTTAGGTCACAGGCATGGCCGGGTTGGCCGACTGTGCCTGCTCGAGCGCCGCGAGGACGTTCGGCACCTCGACGGCTCGGATGCCGCCCGGCACCGGCCCGGGGTCGGCCGGTACGAGGGCCCGGCTGAACCCCATGCGCTCCGCCTCGGCCAGCCGGCGGTGTAGCCCGACGACCGGACGGATCTCCCCGGCCAGGCCGACCTCGCCGAGCGCGATCGTCCCTGGAGCGACGGGGGCGTCGGCGAAGGCACTGCCCACGGCAAGCGCCATCGCGAGGTCGGCGGCAGGCTCGCTCAGCTTGGCGCCGCCGACCGTGGAGGTGTACACGTCGGACGTGCCGAGCCGCAGCCGCGCCCGCCGCTCGAGCACGGCGAGCACCATCGCGAGCCGCTGCGCGCTCAGCCCGCTGGTCGCCCGCCGCGGGCTGGGCAGGATGCTCGCGCCCACCAGGGCCTGGACCTCGGCGAGCAGCGGCCGCCGGCCCTCGAGCGTGACGGTGACGCACGTGCCGGAGACCGTCTCGGCGTGCCGGGACAGGAACAGCCCGGTGGGATCGGGCATCGACACGATGCCCTCGTCGGACAGGTCGAAGCAGCCCACCTCGTCCGCCGGGCCGTAGCGGTTCTTCACGGCCCGGACCATGCGCAGCCGGGAGTGCCGGTCGCCCTCGAACTGCAGCACGACGTCGACGAGGTGCTCGAGCACCCGCGGGCCGGCGATGGACCCCTCCTTGGTGACGTGCCCGACCACGATGACGGCGATGCCCCGCTGCTTGGCGGCCTGGATCACGGCGGTGGCCACCTCGCGCACCTGGGTGACGCCGCCGACGGTGCCGTCGGTGGCCGAGTCGGCGATCGTCTGCGCCGAGTCGAGCACCACCAGCGACGGCGAGACCTGCTCGATCTGGCCGAGCACGGCCGAAAGCTCGGTCTCGGCCGCGAGGAACAGTTGGTCCGCCAGCGCGTCGGTGCGCTCGGCTCGCAACCGCACCTGCGCGGCGGACTCCTCGCCGGTCACGTACAGCGCGCGACCGGCGCTGGAGGCCCACTGCGCGGCAACCTCGAGCAGCAGCGTCGACTTGCCCACGCCGGGCTCGCCGGCCAGCAGGACGACGGCCCCCTGGACGAGCCCGCCGCCCAGCACCCGGTCGAACTCCCCGACGCCGGTGGGGCGCGAGCGGGCCGCCCGGAACTCCACGGCGCCGATGGGGCGCGCCGACTCGGAGACCGGGCCTGCCATCGCGGTCCCCTTGGGCTGGCCGCCGGCCTCGTCGACAGTGCCCCACGCTCGGCACTCCGCGCACCGCCCGACCCACTTCGAGGTGGACCACCCGCACTCGGAACACCGGTACATCCGCCTTGCCTTGGCCATGGCGGACACCGTAGGGCCCGCCACCGACAGCCGCCCCAGGCCCGCCGATCAGTAGCGGCGCCAGAACAGGTTGACCGCGTAGTCGACGCTCGTGCCCGGATGCTCGGCGAGGACCTCGTCGGCGATGGCGGGCGCGAGCTCGATCCGCACGACCGCTTCGAACGACGCGCGGTCGGGTTGCTCCCACCTGATGTCCAGCGGCGTCCGGTACCACCCCTGGCGGGCCCAGAAGCGCTCCACGGCCGTGGCGTCGTACGACGGCAGCCACCGCCGGAACCAGCGTCCGAACGTGGAGCGGGTCGCGTCGATGTCGATGACGAAGGCGGTGCCGCCGCGGCGCACGACGCGCCGCAACTCCGCCAGGCCGGGCTCGCACCCTGGGCCGAAGAAGTAGGCCCAGCGCGCGTGCGCCACATCGACCGACGCGTCCGGCAGGGGGAGCGACTGCGCGGTCCCCCGGAGCACCCTGATGCGGCCGCGCTGCTCGGCGGCCAAGCCCGCCACCCGCTCGCGCGCGGCCGCCGCCAGGCCGCGGTGGGGCTCCACGCCAGTGACCGTCGCCGCGTCGGCGGCGAACCGCGGCAGGTGGAAGCCGGTTCCGCAGCCGACATCCAGGACGGCCTGGGCGGTCCAGTCGTGGATGCCGCGCATCGCGGCTTCGAGAACGCCGTCCGGGTCGACGCCCCTGTTCTCGATCTCGTAGATGTCCGGCGTGTTCCAGATGTTCGGGCTGGGGACGGCACCCGTCAGTGGCACTGGCCGCCACCCCCGCTCGCGCTCCCAGCACTCGCGTTGATCATGGGCGACATCTGCTGTGCAGGCCCACGATGGCAGAGATCTCCCATGATCAACGCGAGTCGTCCTGGCGGGCGGCAGCGGTGGCCGGGTGCAGCGGCAGCCGCGCCGACAGGTGGGCCTCGCAGTGCCCGGCGAGCTCCTCGTACGCCCCGTCCCCGATCAGCTCGCGGAGCTCCGGCTCGCAGGTGACGTACACCGGCTCCGCGGCGACGTGGGCGTCCGGCGAGCCGGAGCAGTACCAGTCCATGTCGTGGCCGCCGGAGCCCCAGGCCCGTCGGTCGTACTCGGTGACGGTGATCTCCAGGTACGACGTGCCGTCCGGGCGCTCGACCGTCCGGTAGGTCCGCCGTATCGCCACCTGCCAGCACACGTCGGGCTTGGTCTCGAGCGGGTGCCTTCCCGTCCGCAGGGCGTAGGTGTGCAGCGCGCAACCGGTGCCGCCCGGGAAGCCTGGCCGGTTGAGGAACACGCAGGCGCCGTCGACGACGCGGGTCTTGCGTTCGCCGTCCTCGTCGGTCTCGACGACGCCTCCGCGGCGGCCTTCCGCCCGCAGCTGCCAGTCCCGCGGGCCGAGCCGGGCGGCGTACCGGCGGACCCGCGCCTCGTCCTCGGCGTCCGAGAAGTGCGCGCCGTGGGTGCAGCAGCCGTCGTCCGGCCGGCCGGCGTACACGCCGGGGCAGCCGCGGCCGAAGATGCATGTCCACCGGGACGTCAGCCAGGTGAGGTCACACCGCAGCACCTGGTCGGAGTCGGCCGGGTCGGCGAACTCCACCCACCGGCGGGTGATGTCCAGCGGCGTCTCCACACCACCGATGGTAGGTGCGCCGGTCGGGCAGGGCGGGGCGCCGGGACGGGTACCGTCTGCGATATGCGGATGGGCGTGCTCGACGTCGGGTCCAACACGGTGCATCTGCTGCTGGTCGACGCCCGTCCCGGCGCGCGGCCGCTGCCGGCGTACCAGCACAAGATGGGCCTGCGCCTCGCCGACCTGCTCGACGAGCAGGGAGGGATCACCCCCGAGGGCGTCGAGCGCCTGGTCGCGTTCTGCGCCGAGGCGGCACAGCTCGCCGAGGACAAGGGCGCGGAGGCCATGCTCGCGTTCGCGACGTCGGCGCTGCGCGACGCGGCCAACGGCGCCGCCGTGCTCGCCGAGGTACGGGAGAAGACCGGCGTCGAGTTGCAGACCCTGTCGGGCGAGGACGAGGCGCGCCTGACCTTCCTCGCGGCCCGCCGGTGGTACGGCTGGTCCAGCGGCCGGCTGCTGTGCGTCGACATCGGTGGCGGGTCGCTGGAGGTCAGCGCGGGGATCGACGAGGATCCCGACGTGGCGCTCTCGCTGCCGCTCGGTGCCGGTCGCCTCACGCGGGACTGGCTGTCCGGCGATCCGCCGCCGCCCGACGAGGTGCGGGAGCTTCGCAGGCACGTGCGCGCGAGGATCGCCTCGGTGGTGGGGCGGATCACGCGCTTCGGCAACCCGGACCAGGCCGTGGCGACCAGCAAGACGTTCCGCTCACTGGCGCGGATCGCCGGTGCGGCGCCGTCCGACGAGGGCCCGTACGTCAGGAGGACGCTCGCGAGGGATGCGATGGCGGCCAACGCGGCCAAGCTGGCCGAGATGACCACAGCCGAACGGGCACGGCTGCCCGGAGTCTCGGCCGGCCGTGCAGACCAGTTGGTTGCAGGCGCGATCGTGGCGGACGCGGCCATGGACCTGTTGGAGATCGACGTGCTGCACATCTGCCCGTGGGCGCTGCGGGAGGGCATCATCCTGCGGCAGTTGGACCGGCTGAGCGGATTCGGGTTGGACTGAGGCAACCCTCCGGGTTTAGAGTCTGAGTCCAGTTTGTTATGAATCTGTGATCAAACAGGGGGGCGTCCGGTGGCTCAGCCACGCCACACGGGATTTTGGGCCGGTTGGGGAGCCGAATCAGAAGGGAGCGGTGGCCGTGCCCGGCGTCCTCGGCACGCTCGCCGCAAGTACAAGACCTGGGTAACGCGGTCGCGCGCGATGATCGGGGCAATGCTTCTCGCCGGCGCGACGATGGGCGCGATCGACGACGCGGGCCCGCCGCCGGTGGACGCGTCGGCGTCGCCGGTGTC
>JBMCTR010000117.1:0-5896 GCA_048622955.1 Actinomycetota bacterium | reverse complement strand
GGCCTGCTGGACCGCTTCGGTCACCTCGCTGAGCGCCAACGCGTACCCGGTGTTCGGATCCGTCATGGACGCTGCGAAGATCACGCCGTACACCGTCCCGCCGTCCGACACCAGCGGCCCGCCCGAGTTGCCCGGAAGGACCCGGCCGCGCAGTGACAGCACGTCGCGCGTCACCGGCTCCTGGCCGTAGATGTCGCGCCCCACCAGTGCGTGGTCGCCGCGGATCCGGACGGGCTCCACGGACAGCGGGCCGTTGTTCGGATAGCCAACGACAGCGCCGTCGTCGCCGGACGCTGCGCTGCCGTCCAATTCCAGTGCCGGACGGCTCAGCTCGGGGACGGCCAGCACCGCGAGGTCGGTCTCGGGGTCGTACAGCACCACCCGCGCGTCGAGCACGTCGCCTTCCGGCACCGCCACCCGCGGACCCTCCACACCGGCCACCACGTGCGCGTTCGTGATGACCCGCTCCTCTCCCACGACGAAACCGCTGCCCTCGATGATCCGGTTGCACGCGGGAGCACGGCCGACGATCTTGACGACGCTGCGGGAGGCGTCCCGGACCTCCGGGTCCCGGATCATCGTGTTCGCGGGCGGATCGACCTCCAGGATGGGTTCCGGCATCCACGGGCCCACGACCTCGGGGAACCGCCCCGCCGCGACGACGGACTGGAACGCGTCACGGAGTGAGTCGGGCGACACCGGCAGCATCTCGTCGACCGTCCGGAGCACGTGCGATTCGCGAACCGCCGCCGAGGCATGGGGAATCGCGGACGTCGACAGCGCGAGGCCGACCGCCCAGGCAGCGATCAGCAGGCCGGCCATGCCCAGCAGGGCGCCGCCGAAGGCGTCGACACTGCGGGCCGGTTCCGACGTGACCTGGGATCTGACCCAGCTACCGAGCCAGGCCAGCAGCCCCTGCCCGACGGAGGCGAGTGCCAGCACCAGCAGCACCGCCAGCACGGCGACGCCCAAGCCGGGGTCCAGCCCGCCCAGCAGCGCCGGCACCAGCAGCAGCCCTCCGACCGCACCGCCCACGAAGCCGACGAACGACAGCAACCCGACGACGAAGCCGCGGCTCCAGCCTGTGTACGCCACGACGATGAGCAAAATGATGATCAACCAGTCAATGATGTTCATCGCCGCTGCGCCCCAGGGTGTTGCTTCGCCGGTCGGGTCTCGTGCATCGCCGCGTCCGGTAGGTCAGCCGGCAACGGTTCCACGCGGGAGCGGTCCCATGGTCTCGCCAGTCCCGCCGCATCCAGCACAGCGGACAGGATGCCAGCGGTGAACCCCCACACGACCAGCCCGTTGACCATAAAGGCCGGTCCGACGTGCCCACTCGGGTGATGCACCAGCAAACGGTTGTCCGGGTTGACCAGCTCAGCCAGCCTGACCCGGTGCACGGAGGCGACCTCGGTGGGGTCGGCGGCCCAGACGGGGGTCGGGGCGCGCCACCATCCGAGGACAGGCGTCACGAGGTGGCCGCTCGGCGGGAGCCACAGCTTCGGCAGCACGGCCAGAACATGCACGCCGGACGGGTCGAGGCCCGTCTCCTCCGCGGCTTCCCGCAGCGCGGCGGCGACCGGCCCGCCGTCGAGCGGCTCGATCCCGCCGCCGGGAAACGCCGGCTGCCCCGCATGGCTGCGCAACGTGTGCGCCCGCTCGATCAGGAGCACGTCGGGCTCGCCGTCGTCCGCCTCGCCGAACAGCATCAGCACGGCAGACTCCCGGCCGTGGACACCCTCCGGCGGGCCGTGGATCGACAGCTCCCCGGCGCTGGCCTGCTGGGCGGCCGCCACGAGCGGCCGCAACCAGTCCGGCCACGTCACGCGGGCTCCTTGACGAGCTTTGCCGCGACCTCCGGATCGGTCGGGCCCTCACCGAAGGACGGGCACCACCGGGCCAGCGGGCAGGCGCCGCAGGCCGGCCGGCGCGAGTGGCAGCGCCGGCGGCCGTGCCAGATCAGCCGGTGCGACAGCATCGTCCACTCCTGCTTCGGGAACAGCGCGCCGACCTCGGCCTCGATCGTGTCCGGGTCCTCCGACGTCGTCCAGCCGAAGCGCCGGGCCAGGCGACGGAAGTGAGTGTCGACCGTGATGCCGGGGATGCCGAAGGCGTTGCCCAGCACGACGTTCGCGGTCTTACGGCCGACACCGTGCAGCGTCACGAGATCGCTGAGCCGCTTCGGCACCTCGCCGTCGAACCGCTCTTCGAGGTCACGCGCCAGCGCAGTGATCGACTTCGTCTTGTTCCTGTAGAAGCCGGTCGGCTGGATGATCGTCTCGACGTCCTGCGGGTCCGCGGCGGCGAGGTCGTGCGGGCTCGGGTACTTGGCGAACAGCGCGGGCGTCACGGAGTTGACCGCGGTGTCGGTGGTCTGCGCGGACAGGACCGTGGCGATGAGCAACTGGTACGGCGAGGCGAAGTCGAGCTCGCAGTGCGCGTCCGGGTACAGCTCGGCGAGCTCGCGGTTCATCCGGCGGGCGCGCCGGACGAGCGCGAGTCGGGATTCGGTCGTGTTCCGCGGCACCCGCTAAGCCTACGGTGAACCGGCAACCCGCCACCTAACCGTCGAGGTCATGATGGTAGCGAAAGCCTGATGACGACGGCGGTGACATGAGGCGAGGCGGCCTGTTGGCCGGGGCTCCGCCTGTTCGCTGGGACTCCGCCCCACGGCATCGGCGGAATCGGCCATTATGAGGGGTGGTGCGACACTGTATGAGGCCCGCATGGGGGCGAGGAGGACCGGTGTGAACGACGTGTGGCGACGCGCCTTGTTGTTCCGCGAGTTGGACGACGAGGCCGCCGCGGCGTTGCGCAAGGCCATGGTCGAGGTCGATCTCGCACGTGGCGAAGTGCTCTTCCGGGAGGGGGACGAGGGGGAGCGGATCTACGTCGTGACCTCCGGAAAGGTGAAGCTCGGCAGGACCGCGGCCGACGGCCGGGAGAACCTGCTCGCCGTGCTCGGGCCCGGCCAGATGTTCGGCGAGTTGTCGCTGTTCGACCCCGGCCCGCGGTCGGCGACCGCCAGCGCCGTCACCGACGCGACGCTGCTCGGCTTGGGGCACACCGACCTGCTGCCGTGGCTGACCGGCCGTCCCGAGGTCGCCCGCAACCTGCTGTTCCAGCTGGCGCAACGGCTCCGGCGGTCCAACGACACGCTTGCCGACCTGGTCTTCTCCGACGTCCCCGGGCGGGTGGCCAAGCAGTTGCTCGACCTCGCGGACAGGTTCGGCGTGCCGTCCGACGAGGGAGTGCGGGTCCTGCACGACCTCACCCAGGAGGAGTTGGCGCAGCTGGTTGGTGCCTCCCGCGAGACCGTCAACAAGGCGCTCGCCGACTTCGCCGCCCGGGACTGGCTCCGCCTCGAGTCGCGCTCGGTCGTCCTGCTGGACGTCGAGCGCCTCCGCCGCCGCGCGCGTTGATCACGTTAACCACCCGAGTGGGTCCTGGACCAGGCCAATTGGCCTGGCAACGGACCCACTGGGGTGGTGGGGCGGCCGCCGGTCCGCAGCCCCGGCCAGCCTGACGCGCACACATCGGGCGCCCGTCCTTGCGCAGATCACTGGACCGGCACCCCGAGGTAGTCCAACTGGGCGCGTACCGTGGCCTCGGCGGCGGGCCAGACCGACCGGTCGACGTCGGCGTAAACGATCTCAACGACCTCCATCGGCGTCCGGGCACCCGCGTCCAGCGCCGCCCGGACCTGGTCCAGCCGCTCCTCCCGGTGTGCCAGATACTCGGCGGCCGCCGCCGCGGCGTCCGGCAGCACCGGGCCGTGCCCCGGCAGCACCGGCACGCCGTCCAGCGACCGCAGCCGCCGTAACGACTCCAGGTACGGCCCGAGCCGCCCGTCCGGGTACGCGACGATCGTGGTGCCACGCCCCAGGATCGTGTCACCGGTGAGAACCGCCCGCGTGGTGCCGTCCGACACGTCGAAGCAGACCGAATCCGCCGAGTGCCCGGGCGTGTGCAGCACGCGCACCGCCAGTCCCGGCACATCGACCGTTCCGCCGTCGACGCTGAGTGGATCGCCGTCGATGCACAACTCCGGATCGCGCGCCAGCGTGGGAGCCCCCGTCATCTCGTGGAACCGGCCACGGCCCTCGACGTGGTCCGGATGCCCGTGCGTCAGCAGCACCAGGGCGACCGGCCCTAGCGCCGCCACCGCTTCGAGATGCGCTTCGATCAGCGGCCCAGGGTCCACGACCACGTTGCCGTTGGCCGTCGACAGCACGTAGGTGTTCGTCCCGTCGAGCGTCATCGGGCCCGGGTTGTCCGCTCGCACCAGCCGGCACCAGGCAGGCCCCCCAGCAGGAATCGCCGTCACGGCGCACAGCCTCGCATGCTCAGCGACGGCCCTCGTCGTCGCCCGGGAAGCCCGGGTCGCCGGGCAGCAGCAGCCGTACGGCGTCGCCGTCGTCCACCCAGCCGGGCATGGCCATGTCGAGCGCCCGGTGCGCCGCCGCGTCCAGCACGGCCGAAACCGACGCGAAGGCCGCGAGCTCCGTCAGAACCGACCACGTCGGGGGCAGCAGCGCGACTTCGCCGCGCGCCGCAGTGGCCAGCGCTTCCTCCGGCCGGACCCAGACGACCTGGTCCGCTTCCCCCGACACGTCCCGTGCGGCCTGGGACTCCGGCAGGGCCGCCACGAAGAACCACGTGTCGTACCGCCGCTTCTCGAACCGCGGCGTGACCCAGTGCGCCCACGGCGCCAGCAGGTCGGACCGGACCGCCAGCCCGCGCCGGTCGAGCAGTTCGGAGAGCGCGAGCCGCCGCTCGACCAGCGCCGTCCGCTCGGCCTCCCAGTCCGGACCGGTCGGGGCGAGGTCGGTCTTCGCGGCGTGTCGAACGGGATTTGCATGATCGGCGAGCAGGACGCCGGCCTCCTCGAACGTCTCGCGGACGGCGGCGAGGACGAAGCCCCGCGCCTCCGGCTCGGAGACCCCCAGCAGCCGGGCCCATTCCCCGGGGGCGGGCCCGTGCCAGCTCACCACAGGGTCGGCAACGTCCCGCTCGTCGACCGCCCCGCCGGGGAACGCGTGCATTCCGGCCGCGAACGCCATGCTGGAGCGCCGACGCAGCAGGTAGACCTCGGGGCCCTGCGCGGAGTCCCGTAGCAGGACGACCGTGGACGCCGGCCGCGGCGGCACCGGCTCCAGGCCGCGCTCGACGAACTCGCGTGCCCGTTCGGCGAGTGCCGGCGGCAGCGCACGCAAGCCCGACGCGCCCGCCGTCATCTCGCCTCGACGACCATCTCGACCTCGACCGGAGCGTCCAGGGGCAGCACCGCCACGCCCACCGCGCTGCGCGCATGGTGGCCGGCCTCGCCGAACACGGACCCGATCAGCTCGCTCGCACCGTTGACGACCTGCGGCTGTGCGGTGAAGTCCGGTGACGAGGCGACGAACCCCAGCACCTTCACCACGCGGATCACGGCCGACAGCTCGCCCACCTGCGCGCGCACGGCGGCCAGGGCGTTGAGCGCGCACTGCCGGGCGCAGTCGTAGCCCTGTTCGAGCGTGACCTCGGCCCCGACCTTCCCGGTGTGCAGCAGCTTCCCGTCGCGCAGCGGGATCTGCCCCGACGTGTAGACGTACAACCCCGTTTGCAGCGCGGGAACATACGCGGCGACGGGCGCGGCGACCTGCGGGATCTCCTCGCCCAGCGCTGCCAGCCGCTCCTCAGGAGTCATTCCGGCTTCTCCCGTTTGAAGTAGGCGACGACGTTCTCCGGATTGGGGCCGGGAACGATCTGGACGAGCTCCCAGCCGTCCTCGCCCCAGTTGTCGAGGATCTGCTTGGTGGCATGCACCAGCACGGGCACGGTCACATACTCCCACTTAGCCATGGCCGCGAGCCTACTGGTCCGATTCGTTCAAGACCGCGACGCCGCG
>JBMCTR010000116.1:0-5950 GCA_048622955.1 Actinomycetota bacterium | reverse complement strand
CCCAGCGTCAGGGCCGCGACGAACGCCTCCTGCGGCACCTCGACCCGGCCGACCATCTTCATCCGCCGCTTGCCCTCCTTCTGCCGCTCGAGGAGCTTGCGCTTGCGGGTGATGTCCCCGCCGTAGCACTTGGCGAGCACGTCCTTGCGGAGCGCGCGGATCGTCTCCCGGGCGATGATGCGCGAGCCCACGGCCGCCTGGATCGGCACCTCGAACTGCTGGCGCGGGATCAGCTCCCGCAGCCGGCCGGCCATCGACACGCCGTACGAGTACGCCTTGTCCTTGTGCACGATCGCGCTGAACGCGTCCACCGGGTCGCCCTGGAGCAGGATGTCGACCTTGACCAGATCGGCCTGCTGCTCACCGGCCGGCTCGTAGTCGAGGCTGGCGAACCCGCGGGTACGCGACTTGAGCGCGTCGAAGAAGTCGTAGACCACCTCGGCGAGCGGCAGCGTGTAGCGCAACTCGACCCGCTCGGCGGACAGGTAGTCCATGCCGAGCAGCGAGCCGCGGCGCGACTGGCACAGCTCCATGACCGCCCCGATGTAGTCGGCCGGGGCGATCACCGTGGCCTGCACCACCGGCTCGTACACCGCGGCGATCTTGCCGGCCGGGAACTCGCTGGGATTGGTGACGGTGACCTCGGTGCCCTCCTCGTCCTCGAGGACCACCCGGTACACCACGTTGGGAGCGGTCGAGATCAGGTCCAGATCGAACTCGCGCTCGAGGCGCTCCCGGACGATCTCGAGGTGCAGCAGCCCGAGGAAACCGCAGCGGAACCCGAAGCCCAGGGCGCCGGAGTTCTCCGGCTCGTAGACCATGGCCGCGTCGTTGAGCTTGAGCCGGTCCAGCGCCTCCCGCAGCTCCGTGTACTGCGCGCCGTCCACCGGGTACAGCCCCGCGTACACCATGGGCCGCGGCTCCCGGTAGCCGGGCAGCGGCTCGGCCGCCGGACGCACCGCCGAGGTCACCGTGTCACCGACCTTCGACTGGCGCACGTCCTTGACACCGGTGATGAGGTACCCGACCTCACCCACGCCGAGGCCGCTGCTGGCGCCCATCTCCGGCGAGATCACGCCGATCTCCAGCAACTCGTGGGTGGCCTTCGTGGACATCATCAGGATGCGCTCGCGCGCGGACAGCCGCCCGTCCACCACCCGGACGTACGTCACGACGCCGCGGTAGGTGTCGTACACGCTGTCGAAGATCATCGCCCGGGCCGGCGCGCCGGCGTCGCCGACCGGCGGGGGGACGTCGGTGACGATCCGCTGGAGCAGTTCGGCCACCCCTTCGCCGGTCTTGCCGCTGACGCGGTGCACCTCCTCCGGGGCGCAGCCGATCAGGTGCGCGAGCTCCGCCGCGTACTTGTCCGGCTGGGCGGCCGGCAGGTCGATCTTGTTCAGCACCGGGATGATCTGCAGGTCGCTCTCCAGGGCCAGGTACAGGTTGGCCAGCGTCTGCGCCTCGATGCCCTGCGCGGCGTCCACCAGCAGGACGGCGCCCTCGCACGCGGCCAGGCTGCGGCTCACCTCGTAGCTGAAGTCGACGTGACCGGGCGTGTCGATCAGGTTGAGCACGTAGGTCCGCCCGTCATCGACCGGGAACGGCAGGCGCACGGCCTGGCTCTTGATCGTGATGCCGCGCTCGCGCTCGAGGTCCATCCGGTCGAGGTACTGGTCGCGCATGAGGCGCTCCTCGACGACACCGGTGAGCTGCAGCATCCGGTCGGCCAGGGTCGACTTGCCGTGGTCGATGTGAGCGATGATGCAGAAGTTGCGGATCAACTCGGGGGGAGTCGCCGTCGGCGTCGGAGCGTTCGTCGTCACGGAGTTCCTCGTCAGGCGGTCTGGATCGCCCCTCCATCATCCCACGAGCGCGCCCGCGGCCCCGACTCCTCGGCGTCGGGGCGGCAGTGACCGGCAGTGACCGGCAGTGACCGGCAGTTGCCGGCAGTTGCCGTCGCTCAGGCGGTCGTCCTGCCGGACCGCTCGCGGTCGAGGACGATCTCGTAGGCCGGAATCGTGAGGAAGGGCAGGTACTCGTCGGCCAGGGCGACCCGCTCGAACAGGTCGCGCGCCGCCGCGAACCGCCCGCCGTCCGCCTCACGCACCAGCGCCGCGTACTCCTCGTCGAGAATCTGCGCGACGAGTTCCCTGGTCACAGCCCGCCCGTCGGCGAGCGGCGTCCGGTTGCGGATCCACTGCCACACCTGGGACCGCGCGATCTCCGAGGTGGCGGCGTCCTCCATCAGGTTGTGGATCGCCACCGCGCCGTTGCCGCCCAGCCAGGCCTCGACGTACCGCAGCGCGACCTCGATGTTGTTGCGCAGCCCGGCCTCGGTGACCTGGCCCGGCGTGCCGGCCACGTCGAGCAGTTGGTCGGGCGTCACGCTGACGTCCTCGCGGAGCCGGTGCAACTGGTTCGGGCGCTCCCCCAGCGCGGCGTCGAAGACCTCCTGGCACACCGGAACCAGGTCGGGGTGCGCCACCCAGGAGCCGTCGAAGCCGTCGCCGACCTCCCGTTCCTTGTCCGCGCGCACCTTGTCCAGCGCCGTGGCCGTCACCTCCGGGTCGCGCCGGTTCGGGATGAACGCCGCCATGCCGCCCATCGCGAACGCGCCGCGCTTGTGGCACGTCCGGACCAGCAGTTCGGTGTAGGCGCGCATGAACGGCGCGGTCATCGTCACCGTGTTGCGGTCCGGCAGCACGAACCTCTCGCCCACGTCGCGGAAGTTCTTGATCACGCTGAACAGGTAGTCCCAGCGGCCGGCGTTCAGGCCGGACGCGTGCTCCCGCAACTCGTAGAGGATCTCCTCCATCTCGAACGCCGCGGTGATCGTCTCGATCAGCACGGTGGCGCGGATGGTGCCGTGCGCGATGCCCAGCGCCTGCTGGGCGTGGGTGAACACGTCGTTCCACAGCCGGGCCTCGAGGTGGCTTTCCATCTTCGGCAGGTAGAAGTACGGCCCGCTCCCGCGCGCGAGCAGTTCGGCGGCGTTGTGGAAGAAGTACAGCCCGAAGTCGACGAGGGCGCCCGCCACCGGCGAGCCGTCCACCAGCACGTGGGCCTCGTCGAAGTGCCAGCCGCGGGGGCGCATGACGATCACGGCGGGCTCGGCGTCCTCCCGCAGCCCGTAGCTCTTGCCGTCCTCGGTGGTCAGCTCGATCCGCCGGCGGATCGCGTCGACCAGGTTGACCTGGCCCTCGATCACGTTGTGCCAGTGCGGGGTGTTGGCGTCCTCGAGGTCGGCCAGCCAGACGCGGGCGCCGGAGTTCAGCGCGTTGATCGCCATCTTGCGCTCGGTGGGCCCGGTGATCTCGACCCGGCGGTCCTGCAGGTCCCGCGGCGCCGGCGCCACCCGCCAGTCCTCGTCGGCGCGGATGCCCGCGGTCTCCGGGAGGAAGTCCAGCCGGCCGGTACGCGCGATCTCGTCCCGGCGCGCCCGGCGAGCCTCCAGCAACTCGTCGCGGCGCCGGCCGAACCGGCGGTGCAGGTCGGCCACGAACGCGAGAGCGTCGTCGGTGAGGATCTCCTCGGCGCGTGGTACCGGCTCGGCTGCGATCTGCGCGTCGGCCATCGTCGATCAGGCTCCGTCCCTCGTCCGGCAGGGGTTCGTCCCAGCATGCTGCAAGATCACCTACCCGGCAAAGCCGGGGGTTTGGCCGGTCCTCGGCGCCGCTGGTAATCTTTCCTGGTTGTCACGCCGGGCCCGCCGGGGCACCTTTCCCGACACCGACCATTCATCTTCGAGTCAATTATCGAGGCAGCAGACAGTGGCGAATATCAAGTCCCAGCGAAAGCGCAACCTGACCAACGAGAAGGCGCGGCTGCGCAACAAGTCCGTCAAGTCGTCGTTGAAGACCGCGATCCGCAAGTTCCACTCCGCCGCTGACTCCGGAGAGACCGAGCGGGCGACGGCGCTGGCCCGGGACGCCTCGCGCAAGCTCGACAAGGCGGCGTCGAAGGGCGTCATCCACAAGAACCAGGCGGCGAACCGGAAGGCCGCGATCACCCGCCGCGCCGCCCGGCTCTGAGCTCACCTCACGACTCACTCACGACCGCGCTCACTTCACGACCGCGCCGAGCCGATCTCGACGATCGCCGTCGTCAGCGCGAGCGTCGGGTCGTTGCCGGCGCCCTTGACCCGCAGGTCCGCGGACGCCACCGCCTTGATCGCCTGCGCGATCCCGTCCGGTGACCAGCCGCGGAGCTGCCCGCGCAGGATCTTCAGCTTCCACGGCGGCACGCCCAGGTCGCGCGCCAGGTCGGCGTCCCGCACCCCCCGCGGGGCGCCGCTGAGCCGGGCCAGCGTCCGCAGCGAGGTCGCGAGCGCCCCTGTGACCAGCACCGGGTCGGTGCCGGTCTCCAGCGCCCAGCGCAACTGCTCGAGCGCGGCGGCGGTGCGGCCCTCCACGGCGCGGTCCGCCACGGCCCACCCCTTCACTTCGGCATGGCCCTCGAAGTAGGTCGCCACCACCTCGGCGGTCACCGTCCTGCCCTCGGCGTCCGACGCCAGCTGCGCCGCCGCGGAGGCGAGCATGCGCAGGTCGCCTCCCACCGCGTCGACCAGCATCCGGGCCGCCCCCTGGTCGATGCGGCCGCCGTGGGACGCGACCTCGGCGGTGACGAACTCCGCCTGGTCCTCGGCGCGCGTCAGCCGCTCGCACGGAACCACCTGGGCGCCGGCCTTGCGCAGCGCGTCAAGCAGCCGCTTGCCCTTGTTGCCGCCCGGGTGGACCAGCACGAGATGGACGTCCTCGGCCGGCTGCCTGGCGTGCGCGAGCAGCGCCTCGCCGGTGGCCTCGGGGGCGTCCTGCACGTCCCGCACGACCAGCACCCGGCGGCTGGCGAACAGCGACGGGCTGGCGTGCTCGGCCAGCCCCGCCGGGCTCAGCTCGCGGCCGGCGACCTCGGAGACGTCCGCGTCGGCGTCAACCTCCCTGGCGGCCCTGACCACCGCCGCGACCGCGCGCTCGGCGAGCAGGCTCTCCGGTCCCAGTGCCAGGGTGACGGGCGCGGTGGCGGACGGCTGTCGGGGCACCCGCCAAGAATCGCACATCACCGGCCGTAGACGCCGACTCCCCGAGCCGCGACACCGAGCCCGCCCTCCGGGGTCCGGACGACGGCCACGGCGCCGTCGGTGTCGGTCCGCCATACGTTCATGCCGGCGTCCTCGAGCAGCTCGATCGTCGCCGGCGCCGGGTGGCCGTGCCGGTTGTCTTCGCCCACGCCGATGAGCGCGACCCGGGCGCCGAGCCCGGTCAGCAGGGCGTCGTCCTGGGACCGCGACCCGTGGTGCGGGACCTTGAGCACGTCGGCGCGCAGCCGGGGATGGGCGCGCCGCAGCGCGGCCTGGGCCGGCGGCTCCACGTCGCCGGCAAGCAGCATGCGCACGCCGTCGGAGACCACGTCGAGCACGACCGACGCGTCGTTGGCCGCCGGCTCGCCCTCCCCGATGATCGCGCTCGGCCAGAGCACGGTCATCTCCAGCGACCCGGCCGCCCGCCGCTCGCCCGCCGCGGCCGTCGCCAGCGGCACGCCCGCGTCGTCGAGCCATCCTGCCACCGCCGCCGCCTGGTCCAGCGGCTCCTGCAGCGGCGAGGCGACAACCTGCGCCACCCGGCGGCCGTCCAGCACGCCGGGCACGCCGCCGACGTGGTCCTCGTGGTAGTGCGTCAGGACGAGCAGCGGGACGCGCTCCACCCCCAGGTCGTCCAGGCAGCGGTCCATGGCCTCGGGGTCCGGGCCGGCGTCCACGACCACGGCGGCGCCGCGCCCCGCGTCGAGCACGAAGGCGTCGCCCTGCCCGACCCGGCAGCCCACGAGCAGCCACCCGTCCGGCGGCCAACCGGGCGACGGCGCGGCCACCAGGACAGTAGCCGCGACGGCCGCTCCCGCGGCGGCGACGGCGGGACGGCGGAGAAGCCTCGGCAGGCCGACGACCAGGGCC
>JBMCTR010000115.1:0-6043 GCA_048622955.1 Actinomycetota bacterium | reverse complement strand
GGCCAGCGGCAGCCGCGGGACGAGCTCTCCCGGGAGCGGCAGCCCGCGGCGCCGCCATGGACCGGCCCCCCGAGCATGGCGCCACCGCTGCGGACCTGGCCCGCGCGCATCGCTGTCGGCCTCGGCTGGCTTGCCTTGCTGCTGCTGGTGGCGACGGTGCCCCGTGTCGGCCTTCCCGTGGTGTTCGTCGTCATGGTCGCCACGCGGACGGCCTGGCGCGTCCGGCAGTCGCTGTACGAGCGGCGGGTAGCCCGGGGCTACCAGCCTTCCGACCGCTGGGTGATGGCCGCGGGAACACCGTGGCACGTGGTCGTCACGTCGCTGCAGTCGGTGTTCCACCTGGCCTGGATCGCCGTGGCGGGGTTCGTGGTCGGAGCCGCCGTCGCCCTGTGGCAGCCCACCGAGGTCGGACTGCCGTACTTGGCAGGCGCCGCCGTTGCCCTGCTGCTGACCTGGTTCGGCCCCGGCACTCGGCGCATTCGCCACGGGGTGCGGATCCTCACCGCGCCCCTGGACCGGGACGCCCGGGCGGGCTGGATCGTTGCGGGTGTGATGGCGGCGATCACCTGGGTGCTGCTGCTCGTCTGGGAAGGCGCGGGCACCGGGTGGCCGTACTTCGACCGGGTGGACGACTGGATCGAGAGCATACGGGCGACTCTTCCGCTCTGATCGGCCCGCCGCCCCGTAGCATGCGTTCGGCACCGAAGCAGCAGCGAAACAGCATGGCCACCGGAGGACCCCGTTGCGATTTCGCCTCTCACCACAGGACACCGCCTTCTATGATCTGTTCGCCACGGCCGCGGAGAACGTGCGTGTGGGCGTCCAGCTGTTGTCGGAGGCGCTCCCCGTCGATGCCGACCGGGCGACCCTCGCGGCCCGGTTGAAGGACGTCGAGCACACCGGAGATGACCACACCCACGAGATCATCCGTCGGGTGAACTCGACGTTCGTGACGCCGTTCGACCGCGACGACATCTACCGGCTCGCGTCCAGCCTCGACGACGTCCTCGACGACGTCGAGGAGGCGCTCGACCTGATGGTGCTCTACCGGATCGGAGAGTTGCCCACCGAGATCGCCGGGATCGTGGACGTGCTCGACCGGGCCGCCGAGATCACCGCGGAGGCGATGCCGCGGCTGCGCACGATGAACGAGCTGCGGGACTACTGGGTCGAGGTCAACCGGCTGGAGAACGAAGCCGACCAGATCTACCGAAAGCTGGTCGCCCGGTTGTTCTCCGGGGAGTACGACCCGCTGACGTTGCACAAGCTCAAGGATCTCGCCGACACGCTGGAGGGCGCGAGCGACGGCTTCGAGCACGTCGCCAACACCGTCGAGCAGATCGCACTCAAGGAGACCTAGGCCTTGGAGCTCGCGCTAATCCTCACGGTCATCGCGATCGCGCTGACCTTCGACTACACCAACGGCTTCCACGACGCCGCGAACGCGATCGCCACGTCGGTGTCGACCCGCGCCCTGACGCCGCGCGCCGCGCTGCTCGTCGCCGCGTCGATGAACCTGGTGGGGGCGTTCCTCGGAACGGGCGTCGCACAGACGGTCGGGTCCGGCATCGTCGACCTGCCGCAGGTCACAGCCAGCCTGCTCGTGGTGCTTGCCGGCGTGACCGGCGCGATCGTGTGGAACGTGATCACCTGGGCGCTCGGGCTGCCGTCGTCCTCGTCGCACGCGCTGATCGGCGGGCTGGTGGGCGCGACGCTGGCCGCGGCGGGCACGGTGCTGTGGGACGGCATCCTGGGGAAGGTCGTCATCCCAATGATCGTGTCGCCGCTGGTCGGGTTCACGCTGGCGTACTTCGTGATGATCGGCATCATGTGGCTGTTCCGGGTGGCACACCCTGGCAAGCTGAACCGTAGGTTCCGGATCGCGCAGACGCTCAGCGCGTCCGCCATGGCGCTGGGCCACGGGTTGCAGGACGCGCAGAAGACGATGGGCGTGATCACCCTCGCCCTGGTGGTGGGCGGGTACCAGAGCGGTTTCGACGTGCAGTGGTGGGTGATCGTGGCCGCCGCGCTGGCGCTGGCACTCGGGACGTACGCCGGAGGCTGGAGAATCATGCGCACGCTCGGGCGCCGGATCGTGGCGCTGGACCCTCCGCGCGGGTTCGCCGCGGAGTCGGTGGCCGCCGGTGTGCTCTACACCACGGCCTTCGCGTTCGCCGCACCGATCTCCACCACCCACACCATCACCTCCGCGGTCATGGGCGTGGGGGCAACGCGGCGGGTGTCCGCGGTCCGCTGGGGGGTCGCCGGCAACATCATCACGGCCTGGATCTTCACGCTGCCGATGGCCGGCCTGGTGGCGGCCGCGGTGTACTGGCTGCTGAGCGTGATCCCCGGCCTCAGCGGCCTGTAGCACCCGCGGCCGCGGGGTCCCTCAGATGTGGTGCGTCTCCACCGCGGCCACCGACTCGGCGCCGTAGTGCACGACGTGAAAGCCACCCGGGGGAAGCGGCTCGTCCGAGGTGCGGATGGTCGCACCGGCGGCGGCGGCGAGCAGGTCCGGCAGCACCGGGCGGTGCGAGCACACGAGCGTGGGCTCGCCGGTCGCGACGAGCTTGTGCACGAGCGCCGTGACGCGTTCGGGCTCGGCGCGATAGCCGTCCTCGGACAACGCCGGCTCGACAGTGATCGTGCGGTCATGGTGCATCGCGTACGGCCGGACGGTGTCCGTGCACCGAACGGCGTCGCTGGACTCGATCCGGGCCGGGCCGAACGCGCTGAGGGGGGCGACAAGTCTGCGAGCTGCGGCCGCTCCCGCTGCGGTCAGCGGGCGTTGCGGGTCCGCACCACGCCACGCGCGCCGGGCGACCGCTTCGGTGTGGCGGAGGATGACCAGCGGTCGCGTCGGCGTCGGATCCGCGGTGAGCAGCGCCACGAGATCAGCGTCGTCGGAGTAGCTGAGCCGGCGCAGTGCTTCGGCGACGGGGACGAACGCCGCGTCGTCCACCTCACGGGTGGGGCGCCACGGACCGCGGTCGCCCGGCGCGTGTGCCGCCCAGTAATAGACGATCTTGGTTCGGCCGGCCACACGGTAGCGCCGGGAGGGGAGCGGGCGGCCGAGCGCGACGCGGTACCCGGTCTCCTCCGCCACCTCCCGCACGGCGCACGCGAGGACGTGCTCGCCGGGCTCCACCGTGCCCTTGGGCAACGCCCAGTCGTCGTACTTCGGGCGGTGCACCAGGCAGACCTCGACGCCGGAGTCGCCGCGGCGCCAGACGAGCGCGCCCGCGGAGACGATAGCGGGCGCCCCGTCCGGGTCGCCCGGGGCGGCCGCCGTCTCCCGCGGTTGCTCCCGGCGCACGCTGCTCACGCCGCAGCCCTTCGGTCCTGGGTGCGCTCGATGAGTGTCTCCTGGAAGTCCGCGAGCGGCTCGCCGTCGGCCGTCGTGTGCACGCGTGTCCACTCGCCGTCCGGGCCCAGTCGCCAGGCGGCCACCCCGTCATCGAAGGCGAGGTCGAACAGCGCCCACAGCTCCGACCGGTGCTCCGGACGGTTCAGCCGGACCGCGGTCTCGACACGCCTGTCGAGGTTGCGGTGCATGAGGTCGGCCGAGCCGATCCAGACCTCCGGGCTGCCGCCGTTCTCGAACGCCAGGATCCGGGAGTGCTCGAGGAAGCGCCCGAGGATGCTGCGGACCCGAATGTTCTCCGACAGCCCCCGAACACCGGGGCGCAGGGAGCAGATGCCGCGGATCCACAAGTCGACGGGGACACCCGCGGCGGACGCGTCGTACAGCGCGTCGATCGCCGCCTCGTCGACCAGGTTGTTGAGCTTGAGCCTGATCCGCGCCGGCCGGCCCGCTCTGCGGTGTGCGGCCTCCCGCTCGATGCGCTCGATGATGCCGGAGCGCAGCGAGTGCGGCGCCACCAGCAGCCGCTGGTAGCTGGAGTGGATCGAGAACCCGGACAGCGTGTTGAACAGGTGGTTGACGTCCTGCGCGACCTCCTGGTCGGCGGTGAGCAGCCCGAGGTCCTCGTAGCTGCGGGCGGTCTTCGGGTGGTAGTTGCCGGTACCGATGTGGGTGTAGCGCCGGATGGCGCCACCCGGCTGCGCATCGTCCCGGACCACCAGGCACAGCTTGCAGTGCGTCTTCAGGCCGACCATGCCGTAGACGACGTGGACGCCGGCGTGCTCGAGCTTGCGCGCCCACGTGATGTTGGCCTGCTCGTCGAACCGCGCTTTGATCTCGACCAGAGCGAGCACCTGCTTGCCGGCCTCCGCCGCGTCGATGAGGGCGTCGACGATGGGGGAGTCGCCGCTGGTCCGGTACAGCGTCAGCTTGATCCCGAGCACCTTGGGGTCGGCCGCGGCCTGCTCGATGAACCGCTGGACGCTGGTGGAGAACGAGTCGTACGGGTGGTGCACGAGGACGTCGTGCCGCCTGATCGCGGCGAACATGTCCGCCGGAGCGGCCGACTGCACCTCGGGGAGTTCGCGGTGGGTGGCCGGCAGGAACGAGCGGTACTTGTGCTCGGCCCGGTCGAGGTTGGCGATGTCGTGCAGGCCGGACAGGTCGAGTGGGCTCGGCAGGCTGAAGGTCTCGGCGTCGCTGACGCCGAGTTCCCGCTGCAGCAGGTCGAGCACGTGCGCGTCGATGTTCTCCTCGACCTCCAGCCGGACCGCCGACCCGAAACGGCGCCGCATCAACTCCCGCTCCATCGCGGTGAGCAGGTTCTCGGCGTCGTCCTCCTCCACCTCCACGTCCTCGTTGCGGGTCACCCGGAAGGTGTGGTGCTGAAGGATCTCCATCCCGGAGAACAGCTGGGACAGGTGCGCGGCGATCACGTCCTCCAGCGGCACGAACCGTTCGTCGGCGACGGGAAGGAAGCGGGGGAAGTTCGGCGGCACCTTGACCCGGGCGAAGTGCTCGGTCCCGTTCCTGGGGTTGCGGACAAGGAGCGCCAGGTTGAGCGAGAGCCCCGAGATGTACGGGAACGGGTGCGAGGGATCGACCGCCAGCGGCGTGAGAACCGGGAAGATCCGGTCGCTGAACAGCGTGCGCAGTTGGGCGCGTTCGCCGGCTTGCAGATCGCCCCAGCGCACGATCTCGATGCCCTCCTTGACCAGCCGCGGGAGGACGTCGTCGTGGAAGCACCGGGCGTGCCGTTCCGCCAGGTCGCGGGTCCGGGCCAGCGTGCCCTCGTGGACTTCGCGTGGCAGCAGGCCGCTCGCCGCCGTCACCGCTACCCCGGCGGCGATCCGTCGCTTCAGGCCGGCAACCCGGACCATGTAGAACTCGTCGAGGTTGTCGGCGAAGATCGCAAGGAACCGGGCCCGTTCGAGCAGCGGCAGGGCGGGATCCTCCGCCAACTCCAGCACGCGGGTGTTGAACGCCAGCCACGACAGCTCGCGGTCCAGGTACCGCTGTTCAGTGCCGGCATCGGCGGTCATGACTTCGATGGTGGCACGCCTAGCCACCCCCTGGGTAACGCCTGCCGTACTGGGCGTCCACGCCGACCCGGGTGAAGCCGAGGCCGGTGTAGAGCCGGATCGCCGCGCCGTTGGCCTCCTCGACGTACAGCAGCGCGCGCACGGCCCCGTTGTCGCGCAGGTAGCGCAGGCCCACGAGAGCCAGCGCCTTGCCGAGACCGCTGCCCTGCTCGGACGGCGCGACCCCGAGGATGTACACCTCGCCTGTCCCGTCGACCAGCTTCGTCCAGTGGAAGCCCACCATCCGCGCCGCGCGGTACGCCACGAAGAACCCGCGCGGGTCGAACCACGGCTGGGTCATCCGCTGCTGCAGGTCGGCACTGGTCCAGCGGCCCTGCTCCGGATGGTCGGCGAACGCCTCGGCGTTGACCGACAGCCATTCCGCGTCGTCGGTGCCGGGCCGGAAGGTGCGGACCAGGACGCCTTCCGGCAGGCGCGGCTCCGGGAGCGTCTCCCCGGAGCCGCCGGAGCCGGCGGCGTCGTCTCCGGGTGCGAGCGGGCGCGACATCTGCCACAGGGCGCGCACCCGGTCGAGGCCGGCCGTCGCTGCGAGCGCGGCCGCACCGGGGTGGTCGCCGTGGGCCCAGACCCGGAG
>JBMCTR010000114.1:0-6048 GCA_048622955.1 Actinomycetota bacterium | reverse complement strand
GGTGCGCGCCTGGCCGCGGGGCTCCTGCGCCATCAGGCGGCGCGGGGTGCGGGCCTCGGCGACGCCGCGGTCGTGCTGCGGCTCGCGGAACCGGACCTGCCGCCGGACGAATGGGCGGGGCGCGTCGTCTCGCTCTGTCATGAGCGTCCGCTACGGTGACCGATGATGAACCGACATGTGGCGCTGGTGACCTGCCGTGACTACCCGGACCTCGACGACGACGAGCGCACCGTGATCGCGGCGCTCGCGGACGAGGGCGTCACGGCCCGCCCCGAGGCGTGGGACGACGAGACGGTCGACTGGAGCCGCTACGGCCTTGCCGTCGTCCGGTCCACCTGGGACTACGTCGACCGCAGGGGCGAGTTCCTGGCCTGGGCGGAGTCCGTCCCGCGGCTGGCCAATCCGGCTGCGGCGCTGCGGTGGAACACCGACAAGCGCTACCTCCGCGACCTCGCGGCGGCGGGCGTCCGTACGGTGCCGACGACGTGGCTCGAGCCGGGCGACGACGTCGTGCTGCCTGCCGCGGGCGGCCACGTGGTCAAGCCGTCGGTCGGCAACGGGTCGAAGGACGCCGGCCGGTTCGATCTCGGCGAGCCGTCCGAGCGCGACCTGGCCGCCAAGCACGTCCGGCGGCTGCTCGACCGCGGCGCCACCGCGATGGTGCAGCCGTACCTGGACGCGGTCGACACGGCGGGGGAGACCGCTCTCGTCTACGTGGGCGGAGCCTTCAGCCATGCGCTGCGGAAAGAACCGCTCCTTTCGGGGCCGGACACGGCGGTCGACGGCCTGTTCCGCCCGGAGCGGATCTCGGCGGTGCTGCCGACGGCGGCCGAGCGCGCCGTCGCGGACGAGGTGCTGGCCGCGGCGCGCGAGATCGTCGGCGCGGACCTGCTGTACGCGCGGGTGGACCTGCTGCCGGACGCCTCCGGCCGGCCTGCGCTGCTGGAGCTTGAGGCCGCCGAGCCGTCGCTGTTCCTGACGCACTGGGACGGTGCGGCGGGGCGGTTCGCCGCCGCTATTGGCACTCACCTTGACCGAGTGCTAAGGACCGGCTAGGTTTGCTTTTGGCACACTCAACGTGAGAGTGCTAACGGCCCACGGTCTCACTGGCACCCGCGACGACGGTGTGATCACCGGCCGAAGTTCCTAACAAACCTGCCCGTGACATCCCGCGAAAGGGGAGGTCAGCAAGTGTCGGTCTCTATCAAGCCGCTCGATGACCGGGTCGTGGTCAAGCCGCTCGACGCGGAGCAGACCACGGCGTCCGGACTCGTGATCCCGGACACTGCCAAGGAGAAGCCGCAGGAGGGTGAGGTCCTCGCCGTCGGCGACGGCAAGTGGGACGAAGCCGGTTCCAAGCGGATCCCGCTCGACGTATCGGTGGGTGACGTCGTGCTGTACTCGAAGTACGGCGGCACCGAGGTCAAGTACGACAACGAGGAGTACCTCATCCTGTCGGCGCGCGACGTCCTCGCCGTCATCGACAAGTGAACCGCTGACGAGGCGCCCCTCCGGCATCGCGTGGTCGTGCGCGTCGCCTGAGGGGCGTTCAGCTTTGTGAAGGGAACCAGCGACATGCCCAAGATTCTGGAGTTCGACGAAAGCGCCCGCCGCCGCCTGGAGCGGGGCGTCGATGCTCTCGCGGACACCGTCAAGGTGACGCTCGGCCCGAAGGGCCGCAACGTCGTCCTCGACAAGAAGTTCGGTGCGCCGACCATCACCAACGACGGGGTGACGATCGCCCGCGAGGTGGAGCTCGACGATCCGTACGAGAACCTCGGCGCACAGCTCACCAAGGAGGTCGCCACCAAGACCAACGACGTGGCCGGTGACGGCACGACCACCGCGACCGTGCTGGCGCAGGCGATGGTCCACCGCGGCTTGAAGGCGGTGGCTGCCGGGGCCAGCCCGATGGCCGTCAAGCGCGGCATCGACCAGGCGGTCGACGCGGTCACCGACCGGCTGCTGGAGACCGCCCGCCCGGTCGACGAGAAGTCGGACATTGCCTCCGTGGCCGGGATCTCGGCGCAGGACCCCCAGATCGGCGAGCTGATCGCCGAAGCGTTCGACAAGGTCGGCCAGGACGGTGTGATCACGGTCGAGGAGTCCCAGACCTTCGGCACCGAACTCGAGTTCACCGAGGGTATGCAGATCGACAAGGGCTACCTCAGCCCGTACATGGTCACCGACCAGGAGCGCATGGAGGCCGTCCTCGAGGACGCCTACATCCTGCTGCACCAGGGCAAGATCTCCGCGCTCGCGGAGTTCCTGCCGCTGCTGGAGAAGGTGGCCGAGACCAACCGGCCGCTGTTCATCATCGCCGAGGACGTCGAGGGCGAGGCGCTGTCTGCGCTGGTCGTCAACAAGATCCGGGGGACGTTCACCAGCGTGGCCGTCAAGGCTCCCGGGTTCGGCGACCGCCGCAAGGCGATGATGCAGGACATGGCCGTGCTGACCGGTGCCCAGGTCGTGGCGCCCGAGGTGGGTCTCAAGCTCGACCAGGTCGGCCTCGAGGTGCTCGGCAAGGCCCGCCGCATCGTCGTGACCAAGGACGAGGCGACGATCGTCGAAGGCGGTGGCTCGCAGGCGGACATCGACGGGCGCGTGTCCCAGATCAAGCGCGAGATCGAGACGACGGACTCCGACTGGGACCGCGAGAAGCTGCAGGAGCGGCTGGCGAAGCTGGCCGGCGGCGTCTGCGTGATCCGGGTCGGCGCGGCCACCGAGGTCGAGTTGAAGGAGCGCAAGCACCGCATCGAGGACGCGGTCTCGGCGACCCGTGCCGCCATCGAGGAGGGCATCGTCGCCGGCGGCGGCGCGTCGCTCATCCACGCGGGCTCGGTCCTCGACGACGACCTCGGGCTGACCGGTGACGAGCGTACCGGGGTCACGGTCGTGCGCACCGCGCTGTCGGAGCCGCTGCGGTGGATCGCCGACAACGGCGGGGACAACGGCTACGTCGTGGTCTCCAAGGTCGCTGAGCTGTCCGGCACCTCCGAGGGCTACAACGCGCTGACCCGCAAGTACGGCGACCTGCTCGCCGACGGCGTGCTCGACCCGGTCAAGGTGACCCGCTCGGCGCTGCAGAACGCCGCGTCGATCGCCGGCATGCTGCTCACCACCGACGTGCTGATCGTCGACAAGCCGGAGGAGGAAGAGGAGGAGATGGCCGGCGCCGGCCACGGCCACGGCCACTGACGGCGTTCGGTTCGATCACGTTCGGCAGGGTCAGCCCCGCCGCACCAGGCCCGCGGGCCTGGTGCGGCAGGGGCAACCCTGCCGAACGTGATCGAACCACGAGCGGCACGTAGGGTGAGCGGCATGGCGTACCTCGTCGAGCGGATGCGGCCGTTCACGTCCACGATCTTCGCGGAGATGTCGGCGCTCGCCGTCCGGACCGAGTCCATCAACCTGGGCCAGGGCTTCCCCGACACGGACGGGCCGGCGTCGCTGCTCGACGACGCCATCGCCGCGATCAAGTCCGGGGCCAACCAGTACCCGCCCGGCATCGGGATACCCGAGCTGCGCCACGCGGTCGCCCGCCACCAGCAGCGGTTCTACGGCACGGACGTCGACCCCGACACCGAGGTCCTCGTCACCGCCGGCGCCACCGAGGCGATCGCGGCCAGCATCCTCGCACTGACCGAGCACGGCGACGAGGTCGTCACGTTCGAGCCGTACTACGACTCGTACGCCGCGTCCATCGCGCTCGCCGGCGCCACGCGGCGGACGGTCGTCCTCCGGCGCCCCGATTTCGCCTTCGACCCGGATGAGCTGCGCGCCGCGTGCTCCGAGCGCACGAAGGTGATCCTGCTCAACTCGCCGCACAACCCGACGGGCAAGGTCTTCACCCGCGAGGAGCTCGACCTCGTCGCCGAGGCCGCCCGAGCGACCGGCGCGATCGTCGTCACCGACGAGGTCTACGAGCACCAGACCTTCGACGGCAAGCCGCACATCCCGATCGCCACGCTGCCCGGCATGGCCGACCGCACGATCACGATCTCGTCGGCGGCCAAGACGTTCTCGGTGACCGGCTGGAAGATCGGCTGGCTGCACGCGCGCGCAGAGCTCGTGGCGGCCGTCCGAGCCGTCAAGCAGTTCCTCACCTATGTGAACGGCGCGCCCTTCCAGCCGGCCGTCGCCCGGGCGCTCGACCTCGACGACGGGTTCTACACCGACCTCGCCGCCGGCCTGCAGCGCAAGCGCGACCTGCTCTCCGGCGGCCTCCGCGCGGCGGGCTTCGACGTGTTCGCCTCGCGCGGGACGTACTTCGTCGTCACGGATGCCGCGCCGCTCGGCTACGAGGACGGCGCCGAGCTGTGCTGGCGGCTGCCCGAGCTCGTCGGCGTGGCCGCCGTCCCCGTCGCCGCCTTCCACGACGACCCGGACGCGGCCCGGTCACTGGTGCGGTTCGCGTTCTGCAAGAGGGACGACGTGCTGCAGGAGGCGGTCGAGCGACTCGCCAAGCTGCCGCGGCCGTGACATGTCCGCTCGACCGGGAGCAGCGCCTACGATGACGGTATGGCGCCTGTCGACCCCGCGGTTCCGGACAAGTTCGGCACGATCGGGCTGACGTTCGACGACGTGCTGCTCCAGCCGGGGGAGTCCGACGTCATCCCGAGTGAGGCGGACACCACATCGCGCCTCTCGCGGCACGTGACCGTGGCGATCCCGCTGCTGTCGGCGGCGATGGATACCGTGACCGAAGCCCGGATGGCCATCGCGATGGCCCGCGAGGGCGGCCTCGGCGTGCTGCACCGCAGCATGTCCATCGACGACCAGGCGCGGCAGGTCGACCTCGTGAAGCGCTCCGAGTCCGGCATGGTCACCGACCCGGTCACGACGGGCCCGGACGCGACGCTCGCCGAGGTGGACGCACTCTGCGGCCAGTATCGGGTGTCCGGCCTTCCGGTGGTCGATGGCGGCGACGTCCTCGTCGGCATCGTCACCAACCGCGACCTGCGCTTCGTCCCGCCCGACCAGTACGGGACCCGCCGCGTCCGCGACGTGATGACGCCGATGCCGCTCGTCACCGGGCCCGTCGGCATCAAGCCCGAGGACGCCATGGCGCTGCTGGCCAAGCACCGCATCGAGAAGCTGCCGCTGGTCGACGACGCCGGACGGCTGCGCGGGCTGATCACGGTGAAGGACTTCGTGAAGTCGGAGCAGCATCCGAACGCCACCAAGGACGGCGAGGGACGGTTGATGGTCGGCGCGGCCGTCGGCTTCCTCGACGACGCCTGGAAGCGTGCGATGAGCCTGGTCGAGGCCGGGGTGGACGTCCTCGTGGTAGACACCGCTCACGGCCACACCAGTGCGCTGCTGGACATGGTCGGCAAGCTCAAGACCGAGCCGGCCGCGGCCGGGGTCGACATCGTGGGCGGCAACGTCGCGACGAGGGCCGGCGCCCAGGCGCTCGTCGACGCCGGCGTGGACGCCGTCAAGGTGGGCATCGGCCCCGGGTCGATCTGCACCACCCGGGTCGTCGCCGGCGTGGGGGTGCCCCAGGTGACGGCCATCCACGAGGCGGCGCAGGCGTGCCGCCCGGCGGGCGTCCCCGTCATCGGGGACGGCGGGCTGCAGTACTCCGGCGACATCGCGAAGGCCATCGTGGCCGGCGCCGACACCGTGATGGTGGGCTCGCTGCTGGCCGGCTGCGAGGAGAGCCCCGGCGAGTTGGTCTTCATCAACGGCAAGCAGTACAAGTCGTACCGGGGCATGGGCTCGCTCGGCTCGCTGCGCAAGCGGACAGCGGCCACGACGGGCGTCCGCGACCGCTACTTCCAGGCGGACGCGGCGGATCACAAGCTGATCCCCGAAGGCGTCGAGGGTCAGGTGCCGTACCGCGGCCCGCTCGCGGCGGTGGCCCACCAACTGGTCGGAGGGCTGCGGCAGTCGATGTTCTACTGCGGCGCCCAGTCCGTCCCGGAGCTCCAGGAGAAGGGACGGTTCATCCGGGTGACCCCCGCGGGCCTCAAGGAGTCGCACCCGCACGACATCCAGATGACCGTCGAGGCGCCGAACTACACGTCCCGCGACTGAGTCCGG
>JBMCTR010000113.1:0-6083 GCA_048622955.1 Actinomycetota bacterium | reverse complement strand
GGGAGCGGCTGGTGATCACCGTCGACGACGTGCTGCACGACAGCTCGCACGACCTGGGCGTCGACCCCGGCTTGGTGAAGGACGGCGTCGAGGCGCACCTGCAGGAACTGCTGGCCGAGCACGTCGAGACGCTCGGCCCCGGATGGCGGCTGGTGCGCCGGGAGTACCCCACCGCGATCGGCCCGGTCGACCTGCTCTGCCGCGATGACGCCGGCACCACCGTGGCCGTGGAGGTCAAGCGGCGCGGCGAGATCGAGGGGGTGGAGCAACTCACCCGCTACCTGGAGTTGCTGAACCGCGACCCGCATCTGACGCCGGTTCGCGGAGTGCTCGCCGCGCAGGAGATCCGGCCGCAGGCCCGCACCCTCGCCGCCGATCGCGGCATCGAGTGCCTGAGCGTGGACTACGACGGCCTGCGCGGGCTCGACGATCCGTCGGCGCGGCTGTTCTGATCCGCGAACCGGCTACGGCTTGCGGGCGACGCCCCCGTAGAGCGAGACCTGGACGTCGGTGACCTCGGGGAAGGCTTCGGGTCGCCACTGATGCACTGGCTGCACCCCCGGGTCCACCACTTCCAGCCCGTCGAAAAAACGCTCGATGTCCTGCTTGGAGCGAACTCGCATGGTCACATCGGCGTGCTTGCGGGCAACGGCAGCGACTTGCTCCCACGCCTCCGGGTCGAAGTCGCCGGTGAGGTGCGACAGCGCGAGATAGCTGCCAGACGGCAGCGCGTCGAGAAAGCGCGCCGTGATGCCGTGCGGGTCGTCGGAGTCCGAGAAGAGGTGCATGACCCCGAAGAGCAGCAGCCCGACCGGCTGGCTGAGGTCGAGCGTCTCGCGGAGGTCGGGGGCGCCGAGGACGCCGTTGACGTCGCGGAGGTCGGCGTCGATGTAGGCGGTCTTCCCCCCAGGCGTGCTCGTAAGCAGGGCCCGTGCGTGGGCGAGCACGATCGGGTCGTTGTCCACGTAGACGACGCGCGCCGTCGGGTCGACCGCTTGGGCGACCTCGTGGACGTTCGGCGAGGTCGGAATGCCGGTGCCGATGTCGAGGAACTGCCTGATGCCGGCGTCCTCGGCGAGGTAGGTGACCGCTCGTCGCAGGAAGTCGCGGTTCTCCCGAGGGGGAATCCTCGCGTTGGGATTGGCCTTCAGGTTCTGCGCTACCGTCTCGCGGTCCGCGGCGAAGTTGTCCTTGCCGCCGAGCAGGCAGTCGTAGACTCGGGCGGGGTGCGGCCGGTCTATCTGCAGGTCCGCTTGCGCTCTGGGGGTAGTTTCAGCCCTCGAATCGTCCACGGTGCCTCCCGTCCAGCCGGTGCCGTGGCACGGTCTGATCACATGCTAGGCCCCGTGAACAGATGACGGAACGCCGGCGGGATCTTGTTTCCCCCAGTGGGGAGGGTCGGTCAGCCGCCGCAGCCGCAGGCGCCCCCGCAGCAGCCGCCGCCCGCGGCGGGAGCGGGGGAGGTGTCCGCAGCGCTGGCGCGTCCGGTGACAGCGACGGCGGACAGCAGCTTCACGGTGTCGTCGTGGCCCTCCGGGCACGACGCCGCGGCCTCGGCGGCCGCCATCGGGCGGGAAACCTCGAACGTGGCGCCGCAGGCGCGGCAGCGGTAGTCGTAGGTCGGCATGGCACCAGCATAGGCGGTGGAGCCGGAGCACCGTGAGGTCAGATCAGCGTCTCGACCTTGTGCACCCGCGTGCGGCCGGCGCTGGGGCCGCTGATGATGCGGCGGCGGATCCTCCCGGAGATCGTGTCGACCACGATCGTCACGACGACGACCGCCAGCAGTGCGATGCCGGCCTGCCCCCACTGCCGGAACTGGATGGTCTGCTGCAGCATGGTCCCGATGCCGCCCGCGCCGACGACGCCGAGCACGGCGGAGGCGCGGATGTTGATCTCGAACCGGTAGAGCCACAGCGCGGCGATCTCCGGTAGCACCTGCGGTATGACGCCCCACCGGATGCGCTGCACCGTCGTCGCGCCCGCGGCGTCCGTGGCCTCCACCGGACCGGGGTCGCAGCCCTCGATGATCTCGGCCGAGAGCTTGCCGATCGTCCCGGTGGAGCCGATGCCAACCGCGAGCGTCCCGGCCAGCGCGCCGAGCCCGAAGATTGGAATCAGCACGACCGCCAGGATGATCTCCGGGATGGCACGCAGCACGTTGAGCACCTGCCGAATGCCGGTCACGGTGACGCGGTCGGTGATGTTCTGCGCGGCGAGGAACGCGAGCGGAAAGGACAGCACGGCCGCGATCAGGGTGCCCACCCAGGCGATCGCCACGGACTCCCACATCAACTCCAGCGCCCGCGGGATCGCGCTGGGCTCGAGGTCGCCGAACATCAGCGTCGCGATGTTCCACAGGTCCGCCGGGGCACTGGGCAACCGGCTCCAGTTGGCGTCCGCGGTGACGGCCGCGCCCAGCACCCCGACCACGATCGTGGTGGTGACGATGGTGCGCAGCCAGTTGAACGGCTTCTCCGGACGAACGGTCTCCTCGAACCGCTGCTCGGCGATCGTCTTGGTCATATCAGCCGCCTTCGCAGTGCCATCGAGATGCGTTCCACGATGAACACGACGATGAAGAACCCGAGCACGATGCCCCACACGTTGTCCCACTCGCCACGGCCGCGGTAGAAGTCGATGACCGCGCCGATACCGCCCGCTCCGACGAAGCCGAGGACGGCGGAGTTGCGGAGGTTGAGCTCGAAGCAGTACATCGCGAACGAGGTGTACGCCGGCAGCACCTGAGGGACGACGGTGGATCGCAGCAGCTGCAGGTGGCTGGCGCCGCTGGCGCGTGCCGCCTCGATCGGCCCCGGGTCGATGCCGTCGACGGTGTCCGAGGTGAGCTTCGTGACGACGGCGATCGAGAAGAAGAACAGCGCCAGCATGCCCGGCAGCGCACCGACCCCGACGGCCGCCACGAACAGCAGCGCCCACAGCAGGTCGGGGAACGAGCGGATGATGTTGTTGAACAGCTTGATCGCCGCGTAGGCGACCGGGTTCGGTGCCCCCAGCTTCGAGTTGAACAGCGCCAGCGGCATCGCCACGAGCGCGCCTCCGACGGTCCCGATGATGGCCATCTGCAGCGTCTCGACGAACCCGTCGCGCGCCCGGGAGCTGAGCAACGTTCCGAAGTCGATGTCCGCCAGCCCACGCATCGGCGCGTTCGGCCTGGTCAGCCCGTCGAGTATGTCGGTGAGGGAGAACCCGATGCCGAACCGCCAGTCGGCGCCCGTCGCGATGGTCATCACGATGACGCCGGCGAGCCCGCCGATCAGGAAGGGGCTGGGAGGTGGGCGCCGCGGCCTGGTCGAGGTCGAGGTGCCGGTGCTCACAGTGATGCCTCGGCCTCGAGGACGTCCTTGGCGGTGAGGCTGCGCCCGTAGATCTCCTCGAACACGTTCTCGTCGGCGTCCGCCGCCGGGCCGTCGAAGACCAACCGGCCGGCGCGCAGGCCGACGATGCGGTCGGCGTACTCCTTGGCGAGGTCGAGGAAGTGCAGGTTGATCAGTGTGGTGATCCCGAGTTCCCGGTTGATGCGCTGCAGGTCACGCATCACGGCCCGGGAGGTCGGGGGGTCGAGCGAGGCGACCGGCTCGTCCGCGAGCATCACCGTGGGCTGCTGGGCGAGCGCGCGGGCGATGCCGACGCGCTGCTGCTGCCCTCCGGACAGGTTGGACGCCCGGACGTACGCCTTGTCGACGATGCCGACCCGCTCCAGGGCCTGCATGGCGATCTCCGTCTCGTTCCTGCCGTACCAGCCCAGCAGCGAACGCCAGACGGGTACCCGGTGCAGCCGGCCCATCAGCACGTTGTTCAGCACGGACGTGCGGGTCACGAGGTTGAACTGCTGGAAGATCATGCCGATGTCCCCCCGCAGCCCCCGGAGTTGGCGCTTGGACATCCGCGTGACGTCGCGCTCGCCGACCCGGACCGTCCCGCTGGTCAGCGGCACCAACCCGTTCACCGTGCGGATCAGGGTCGACTTGCCGGCGCCGGACAGCCCGACGATCACGACGAACTCGCCGTCGGGGATCTCCAGCTCGAGCCCTGCCAGCGCCTCGATGCCTCCGGGATAGGTGACCGAGGCGTTCTCGAACGCGATCATCGAAGCTCCCTAAAACAGCCGGCTGGGCGAGGTCCACCCCCGCCCAGCCGCTGGCGGCAAGGTTACTAGCCGCTCACTCGTCGCCGAGCAGACCCCCGAGCTCCGACTCGAGCTGCCGGATGACGTCGTAGGCGCCGGAGTCCACGCGGATGAGGTCGTCGATGTTGTACAGCTCCTGCAACAGCGCCACGCCCTCCTCGGACTCGGCGATGTCGAGGAACGCGTCGACGATCGCTTCGCGCAGGTCGTCCGGCAGGTCCCCGTTGACCGCGAAGCCGTCGTTGGGGATCGGCGAGGACCAGCCGAACACGACGACCTCCTGGCCGACGTCCTCGGCCTGCTCGACCACGTCGGCGCGGGCGTCGTTGTACGAGACCCCGACGTCGGCGTCGCCGTTGTACACCGCGAGCACGGAGTTGTCGTGGCCGCCGGCGAACGTGCCCTCGATCCCGTCGACCGGGTCGATGCCGGCCTCGGACAGCTGGAGGGCCGGAACGCCGTACCCCGACGTGGACCCCTGGTCGACGAAGGCGACCTGTCTGCCCTCGACCTCGGAGAGCATGTCCTGGCCGATCGGACCGTCGGCCGGCCCGGTGGCCTCGTCGACACCGTTGCAGAACAGGTACCCGTCGACGTCCACCGGCTCGTCCGCGCAGAAGGTGTCGGGGTCGTTGGTGAACCACTGGGTCACATAGATGACGTCGCCGAACCGCTCCGACTGCAGGATGAGCTCGGCGCCCGCCTGCTCCTCGGACTGCACCATCTGGCGCGGGCCGAGGCCGCCTGCGATGTGCGCCTGGCCGGACTCGAGGGCGACGATCACACCGGCGTAGTCGGTGGGGACGAACGGCTCGATGTCGACGTCCAGGCGCTCCTCGAGCATCTGAGCGAGCGGCTCGGCCGTCTCGATCAGTTGCTGCTGCTCCTGCGAGGGCGTCAGGGTCAGTACGAGCTGATCCGGCCAGTCGGCCATCTCGTCGCCGGAGTCCGCCTCGTCCTCCGCCTCGGTGTCGTCCTGCTCCTCGGTGTCGGTGGTGTCGTCGGCGGCCTCGGTGTCGTCGTCGGACCCGCAGGCCGCCAGCAGCATGGCGCCGGTCGCGGCGACCGCGGCCAAGGTACGTGCTCTCATTCGGCTGTTCTCCTCTACGTCGGGCACCGGTCAGGGAACCACAACCGGGCAAGGGTGGTGCGATCGTCCCCCCGGGGACGGACAGCCACAGTGGCCCCCATCGCTGCACAGCAATGTGCCGGGCTGACGCTACTCACGGGCGAATGGCGGGTAAATAGCGTGCACCGATTCAACATCGGACGGTGGCGACATTGTTATCGAAACCCACCGCCGGATGTGGTCGTACAGCCCCTCGAGGGCCGGCTCGCGGGCGTGCGCGGGGCCCTGGCGACGGTCGAACCGGTCGACGTACATGGCGACGCAGCGCCGGGCGAGCGCGGGCCGCAGGTCGTTCTCCCAGATGTCGCCCACGCTCAGCAGCCGCCACGGCTCGTCGGCCGCCCCCGCACGGCGCAGTTCCCGGTCCACCAGGTCAACGAGGCCGGCGGGCTTTCCCGCGTCGCCGACCACGTCGTCGACCACGCCGCCGAGGCCGAGGCGGTCGACGATCGCATCGAGCCCGTCGGACGGCGCGTTGGTCACGATCAGGACGCGGATGCCGGACGACCGCAGGTGGCTGAGCAGGTTGTCGAGCCCGGGCGGAGCCTCGGCCGCGATGTCGCCGGCGGCGAGCCCGGCGCGGACGGTGTGGAAGGCCGCGCGTACTGTCGCTGGCGGCACCCCTGCGCGTTCGGCGAGAGCGGTCACCGCCTGGTAGCCGTCCTGGGCCGTCGCGAGCGGGCCGTCGCGGCGCGTGCCGGCGAGGAAGTCCTCCAGCGCGGCGGCGACGCTCCAGCCCGGGTTGCGGGTGAGGCCGGAGTCGACCAGGCGGGCGTACTCCAGGACGGCCGCGTCACCCCGGCA
>JBMCTR010000112.1:0-6088 GCA_048622955.1 Actinomycetota bacterium | reverse complement strand
GGACCCAACCGGGTGGTTAACGTGATCAATGCAGGTTACACCGTGAGCGGGCGGTCCGTCGGGGCAACCGGTGCCGGCAACCGGTCGTCGCCCGTCAGGTACCGGTCCACCGCCGCGGCACACGACCGGCCCTCCGCGATGGCCCAGACGATCAGGGACTGCCCGCGGCCTGCGTCGCCGGCGGCGAACACGCCCGGCACCGACGTGGCGTACGAGCCGTCCCGTGCGACATTGCCCCGCTCGTCGAGGTCCAGGTCCAACTGCTCGACCAGTGCGGACCGCTCGGGACCGACGAAGCCCAGCGCCAGCAGCACGAGGTCGGCCTCCAGCTCCCACTCGGTGCCCGGCACCGGCTCGAAGCCCGACTCGCCGCGACGGACCTCGACCAGCCGCAACGCCCGCACCGCGCCCGAGCCGTCCGAGACGAACTCCTGGGTCGACACCGAGTACTTCCGGGTGCCGCCCTCCTCGTGTGCGGCCGACGTCCGCAGCATCAGCGGCCACGTGGGCCACGGCGTCGACTCGTGCCGGCTCGCCGGCGGCTCCGGCATGATCTCCAGTTGCGTCACCGACCGGGCGCCCTGGCGGTGCACGGTGCCCAGGCAGTCGGCCCCGGTGTCACCGCCGCCGATGATCACGACGTTCTTGCCCTCCGCCGTGATCTGGTCCGGGACGGTCTCGCCGAGCGACGCGCGGTTGGCCTGCGGCAGGAACTCCATCGCCTGGTGGATGCCGCGCAACTCCCGGCCGGGCACCGGCAGGTCGCGCCACGCGGTCGCACCCACGGCCAGCACGACCGCGTCGTACCTGCGCCGCAGCTCCTGCCCGGTCACGGTGCCGCCCGCGTCGACGCCGGTCCGGAAGATCGTCCCCTCCGCCCGCATCTGGTCCAGCCGCCGGTCCAGGTGGCGCTTTTCCATCTTGAACTCGGGGATGCCGTACCGCAGCAGACCCCCGGCCCGGTCGGCCCGCTCGTAGACGGCCACGGTGTGCCCGGCTCGCGTCAGTTGCTGCGCCGCCGCCAGGCCCGCCGGGCCGGAGCCGACCACCGCGACCGTCTGGTCGGTCAGCCGCGACGGCGGCTGCGGCTCGACCCAGCCCTCCTGGAACGCCCGGTCGATGATCGAGACCTCGACGTTCTTGATGGTCACCGGGTCGTCGCCGATGGCCAGCACGCACGCCGCTTCGCACGGCGCCGGGCACAGCCGCCCGGTGAACTCCGGGAAGTTGTTCGTCGCGTGCAGCCGCTCGGCGGCGACCTGCCAGTCCTCCCGCCAGACCAGGTCGTTCCACTCGGGGATCAGGTTGCCGAGCGGGCAGCCCTGGTGGCAGAACGGGATGCCGCAGTCCATGCAGCGCCCGGCCTGCTCGCTGATGATCGGCAGCAAGCCGCCTTCGACGTACACCTCCCGCCAGTCGCCGAGGCGCTCGTCCACCGGACGGGTCGGCGCGCCGACACGCTGCGTGGTGAGGAAGCCACGGGGGTCAGCCATGAGCCGCCTCCATGATCGCCTCGAGCACGTCCCGGCCCTGCCGCTCGGCGTCGGCCTTGGCGCGCAGCACCCGCTTGTAGTCGCGCGGCATGATCGTCGTGAACCGTCCGGCCACCTCCGCCCAGCGCGACAGCAGCCGCCGCGCCAGGGGTGACCCGGTCTCCTCCGCATGCCGCCGCACGAGCGCCCGGACCTCTTCCACGTCCTGCGGGCCCGGCTGCTCCAGGTCGACCATCCCGGGGTTCACCCTGGTGGGGTCGAGGTCCAGCACGTAGGCCACGCCGCCCGACATGCCGGCGGCCACGTTGCGGCCGGTCCGGCCGAGGATGACCACCTTGCCGCCGGTCATGTACTCGCAGGCGTGGTCCCCCGTGCCCTCGACGACGGCCGTCACGCCGGAGTTGCGCACGCAGAACCGCTCACCGACGACGCCCCGGACGAACAGATCGCCGCTGGTGGCGCCGTACGCGGCCACGTTGCCGGCGATGATGTTGCGCTCGGCGTCGAACGTCGCGGCGCGGTCGGGACGGACGATCACCCGCCCGCCGGACAGCCCCTTGGCCAGGTAGTCGTTGGCGTCCCCTTCGAGGCGCAGCGTGACCCCGCGCGGCACGAAGGCGCCGAAGGACTGGCCGGCCGAACCGATCATGGTGAGGTCGATCGTGTCGTCCGGCAGGCCCTGGCCGTTGGTGGCCTTGGTGACCTCGTGGCCGAGCATCGTCCCCACCGTCCGGTTCACGTTCCGGATCGGCAGCTGCGCCCGCACCGGCGTGCCCTCGGCGAGCGCATCGGCGGCCAGCGTGATCAGATCGTTGTCCAGCGCCTTGACCAGCCCGTGGTCCTGCTCGACGACCTGATGCCGCACGGCGCCCGCGGGCAGGTCGGGGACGTGCAGGATGGGCGACAGGTCAAGCCCCGAGGCCTTCCAGTGGTCGACCGCCCGCGAGGTGTCGAGCAACTCGGCGTGCCCGATCGCCTCGTCCAGCGAGCGGAACCCGAGAGCCGCGAGGTACTCCCGGACCTCCTCGGCGATGTACTCGAAGAACGTGACGACGTGGTCGGCCTTCCCGTTGTACCGCGCCCGCAGCTCCGGGTTCTGCGTGGCCACGCCCACCGGGCAGGTGTCCAGGTGGCATACCCGCATCATCACGCAGCCGGACACCACCAGCGGCGCGGTGGAGAACCCGAACTCCTCGGCCCCGAGCAGCGCCGCGACCACGACGTCGCGACCGGTCTTGAGCTGTCCGTCCACCTGGACGACGATCCGGTCCCGCAGCCCGTTCAGCAGCAGCGTCTGCTGCGTCTCGGCCAGCCCGAGCTCCCACGGCCCGCCGGCGTGCTTGAGGCTGGTGAGCGGGGCCGCGCCGGTGCCGCCGTCGTGCCCGGAGATGAGCACGACGTCCGCGTGCGCCTTCGACACGCCCGCGGCGACGGTCCCGACACCGACCTCGGCGACCAGCTTGACGTGGACCCGGGCGGACGGGTTGGCGTTCTTCAGGTCGTGGATCAGCTGCGCGAGGTCCTCGATCGAGTAGATGTCGTGGTGCGGCGGCGGCGAGATCAGGCCGACCCCGGGCGTGGAGTGCCGCGTCTTGGCGATCCACGGGTAGACCTTGTGCCCCGGAAGCTGGCCGCCCTCCCCCGGCTTGGCGCCCTGGGCCATCTTGATCTGCAGGTCGGTGGCGTATGTCAGGTACTCGGACGTGACGCCGAACCGGCCGCTGGCCACCTGCTTGATGGCGCTGCGGCGCTCCGGGTCGTGCAGCCGGTCCCAGTCCTCGCCGCCCTCGCCGGTGTTGGACCGGGCGCCGAGCCGGTTCATCGCGATCGCCAGGGTCTCGTGCGCCTCCTGGCTGATCGAGCCGTACGACATGGCGCCGGTGCTGAACCGCTTGACGATCTCGGAGACCGGCTCGACCTCCTCGAGCGGCACCGGCTCCCGCCCGGACTCCCCGAACCGGAACAGTCCGCGCAGCGTCATCAGCCGCTCGGCCTGCCCGTCGACCCGCGCGGTGTACTTCTTGAAGATGTCGTACTTGCCGGCCCGCGTCGAGTGCTGCAGCCGGAAGACGGTCTCGGGATCGAACAGGTGCGGCTCGCCCTCGCGGCGCCACTGGTACTCGCCGCCGACCTCGAGCGTCCGGTGCGCCGGCGCCACCCCGCCGGGCGGGTAGGCCCGCTCGTGCCGGTTGCGAACCTCGGCGGCGAGGACGTCGAGCCCGACGCCGCCGAGCCGGGACGTCGTCCCGGTGAAATACCGGTCCACGAGGTCGCGGGACAGCCCGATGGCCTCGAAGATCTGCGCGCCGGTGTAGGACGCCACGGTTGAGACGCCCATCTTGCTCATGACCTTGAGCACGCCCTTGCCCAGCGCCTTGATCAGGTTGGTCACCGCCTGCTCCGGGGCGACGCCCGACAGCACGACACCGGCCTTGGCCAGATCCTCCACGGTCTCCATGGCGAGGTACGGGTTGACGGCCGACGCGCCGTACCCGATCAGCAGCGCGACGTGGTGCACCTCGCGAACGTCGCCGGTCTCCACCACGAGCCCGACGCGGGTCCGGGTCTTCTCCCGGACGAGGTGGTGATGCACGGCGCCGGTCAGCAGCAGCGACGGGATCGGAGCCCGGCTCTGGTCGGAGTGCCGGTCGGAGAGCACGATGATCCGCGCTCCCCGGGCGATGGCCTCGGAGACCTCCGCGCAGATCTCCTCCAGCCGCTGCTCCAGGGCCGCGCCGCCGCCGGCGACCCGGTAGAGGCCGCGGACGACGTGCGGCTCGAAGCCGGGCAGGTCGCCGTCCTGGTTGACATGGATGATCTTCGCGAGATCGTCGTTGTCGATGACGGGGAACGGCAGCACGAGCTGCCGGCAGCTGGTCGGAGCGGCGTCCAGCAGGTTGTGCTCCGGCCCGATCGTGCCCGCCAGCGACGTCACCAGCTCCTCCCGGATCGCGTCCAGCGGCGGGTTGGTCACCTGGGCGAACAGCTGGGTGAAGTAGTCGAACAGCAGCCGCGACCGGCCGGACAGCGCGGCGACCGGCGTGTCGGTGCCCATCGAGCCGATCGGCTCCGCGCCGGTCTTGGCCATCGGGGCCAGCAGGACGCGCAACTCCTCGTCGGTGTAACCGAACGTCTGCTGGCGCCGGGTGACGCTGGAGTGCGTGTGCACCACGTGCTCGCGCTCGGGCAGCTCGTCGAGCCGGAGCAGGCCGGCGTGCAGCCACTCGTCGTACGGCTTCTCCGCGGCGAGCGCCTCCTTGATCTCCTCGTCCTCGACGATCCGGTGCTCGTCGAGGTCGACCAGGAACATCCGGCCCGGCTGCAGCCGGCCCTTGCGCACGATCGTCGCCGGGTCCAGGTCCAGCACCCCGACCTCGGAGGCCATCAGCACGAGCCCGTCGTCGGTCACCCAGAACCGCCCGGGACGCAGCCCGTTGCGGTCCAGGACCGAGCCGACCCGGGTGCCGTCGGTGAACGTGATACTGGCCGGCCCGTCCCAGGCCTCCATGATCGTGCTGTGGAACTCGTAGAACGCACGCCGCGCCGGGTCCATGCGCTCGTGGTTCTCCCACGCCTCGGGGATCATCATCAGCACCGCGTGCGGCAGGCTGCGCCCGCCGAGGTGCAGCAGTTCCAGCACCTCGTCGAAGGTCGCCGAGTCGCTGGCGCCCTCGGTGCAGATCGGGAACAACCGGGACAGGTCGCCCGGAATGACGTCGGTCGCCAGCTGCGACTCGCGGGCGCGCATGAAGTTGCGGTTGCCCATGACCGTGTTGATCTCGCCGTTGTGCGCGAGGTACCGGTACGGGTGCGCCAGCGGCCAACTCGGGAACGTGTTGGTCGAGAACCGGGAGTGGACCACCGCCAGCGCGGAGGCGAACCGGCGGTCGGAGATGTCCGGGAAGAACGGTTCCAGCTGCCCGGTCGTCAGCATCCCCTTGTAGACGATGGTCCGGGCGGACAGGCTCGGGAAGTAGACCGCGAGCTCGTGCTCGACCCGCTTGCGCAGGCAGTATGCGCGCCGGTCGAGGTCCACGCCCCGCACGGGGACACCGTCGCCGTCCGGCTCCGCGGCCACGAACAGCTGGCGGATCCGCGGCATCGTCGCCCGGGCGGTCGCACCGACCAGCTCACCGGTCGTGGGGACGTCCCGCCAGCCGAGGACGCTCAGCCCTTCCTCACCGGCCAGCTCGCCGATCCGGTCGCGCGCCGCCCGCTCCGCGGCGTCGTCGTCCGGCAGGAACGCGAGCCCGGCCGCATAGGCGCCGGCCGGCGGGAGGGCGAAGTCGACGACCTCGCGGAAGAACGCGTCCGGCACCTGGACGAGCAGCCCGGCGCCGTCGCCGGAGTCCTTCTCCGCGCCGGAGGCGCCGCGATGCTGCAGGTTGCGCAGCGCCGTCAGGCCCTTGTCGACGATGTCGTGGCTCGCCTCACCGGTGAGCGTGGCGACGAATGCGACGCCGCACTCGTCATGTTCGTACCCGGGGTGGTACAGACCCTGCTCACGAGGACCCGAGAACACTCCGTCATGGCGCATCGGCACTCCCGTCGTCGGTCGATGGCGGCGGGCGAGGGACGGCGTTGGCCCTGCGGGG
>JBMCTR010000111.1:0-6088 GCA_048622955.1 Actinomycetota bacterium | reverse complement strand
GAAGTCGCGGTGCTTGCGCCAGACGCCGTCCGCGCCGTGCGAGTACAGCCCGAACGAGTCGACGACGAAGTCCGCTTCGTAGTCGGCGAGCACCTCGAAGGCACGGTCCATGACCGGTTCGGGCAACTCGTGCGCCACGGTCACGTGCGGGTGGTACGGGAACGGCAGCTCGGTTGGCAGCGGACCCGTCCGGATCGCCTTGGAAAGCGTCTCGCAGTCCGAGATGCCTTGGGCCAGGCCCACGAACACCACCGCCGACACCGGCCGGAACGTCGCCGTCCCGCGCAGATGCACCACGAAAGGCTCGCGGGACGCGGCGACCTGACGCAGATGCTCTTCCACGACTCCGAGCTCCGCGCCGTCCAGCTCGGTCGGCGGCAACAACGTGATGTGCGGCGGGGCGGACGCCGCCATCGGGTCGCCGAACGACTTCCGCCACCCGGCGAGCTCGTCGCCGTACGGCTGCGGGATCGCTATCGCGACACCGATGGTGTGCAGGTCCGATGTCGCCATCACTGCGCCGGCAGGAATCCCACGCGATCGTACGCCGTCGCGAGCGTCGGGGCAGCCACCTCGCGCGCCTTGGCCGCTCCGCGGGCCAGCAGCGCGTCCAGCTCCGCCGGGTCGTCGAGCAAGTCGCGGACTCGCTGCTGGAACGGCACGAGCTCCTCCAGGACGGCGCCGGCGACCTCCTTCTTGAGATCGCCGTAGCCGCGCCCGGCGAAGTCCCGCTGGATGTCGGCCATCGAGCGGCCCTCCAGCGCGCCGAGGATGGTCATCAGGTTGGTGACGCCCGGCTTGCGCTCCCGGTCGGCGACCACCTCCCGTCCCGAGTCCGTCACCGCGCTCCTGATCCGCTTGTCGACCACCTTGGGATCGTCCATCAGGTCGATCAGCCCGGCACCGCCCACGCTCTTGCTCATCTTCGCCGTCGGGTCCTGCAGGTCGAAGATCCTCGCCGTGCCCTCCGGGATGTACGCCCCGGGCAGCACGAACGTCTCGCCGAACCGTGAGTTGAACCGCTGCGCGAGGTCGCGGGTCAGCTCGATGTGCTGGCGTTGGTCCTCGCCGACCGGCACCCGGTGCGCCTGGTAGAGCAGGATGTCCGCAGCCTGCAGCACCGGGTAGGTGAACAACCCCACGGTCGTGTTCTCGGTGCCGACCCGGGCGGACTTGTCCTTGAACTGCGTCATCCGGCTGGCTTCGCCGAAGCCGGTGATGCACCTGAGAACCCAGGCCAACTGGGTGTGCTCCGGCACATGGCTCTGCACGAACAGGGTGCTGCGCTCCGGGTCGACCCCGCCCGCGAGGTACTGAGCGGCGGTGAGGCGGGTGCGGTGCGGCATCGCCTCGGGATCGTGGCCGGACGTGATCGCATGGAGGTCGACGACGCAGTAGAAGGCGTCGTGGGACTCCTGAAGGGCAACCCACTGCCGCAGCGCGCCGAGGTAGTTCCCCAGATGCAGGGACACGCTCGTGGGCTGCATGCCGGACAGCACGCGCGGCAGGGAATCGGTCATGTCAGTCATTGTGACAGCACAATCACTCGGTTGCGTTCTCGGTCTGCTCGGCACGGCTCGCAAGCGCCACCCGGATCAGCGACGCCCGCCGCCCGTCGAGGGCCAGCACATCGAGCCGGCCGCCTTCCACCTCAACGGTGTCGCCGACGCGGGGCATCCGTCCGAGGGAGGCGACGACGAAGCCGGCCACGGTCTCGTACGGTCCTTCCGGCAACTGGACACCGGTCTGGTCGGCGAAGTCGTCGAGGTTCAGCAGCCCGTCGACGCGCGTCTGGTCGCCGGCCACGACCGGGACCTTGCTCTCCTCGGCGACGTCGTACTCGTCCCTGATGTCGCCCACCAACTCCTCGACGAGGTCCTCCAGGGTGACGATGCCCGCCGTCCCGCCGTACTCGTCGACCACGATCGCGAGGTGCCCGCCCGCACGGCGCATCTCCGACAGCGCCGGCAGGATCCGCTTGGTGCCGGGGAGCACGATGACGTTGCGCGCGATCTCGCCGATGCGAACGCTCCGGTCCTTCATGTCCGGGGAGTACAGGTCACGGACGTGGACGAAGCCCACCACGTCGTCGGCCGAGCCGCGGACCACCGGGTACCTGGAGTGCGGCATCAGCATCGCCTCCTTGGCCGCCTGGTGCACGGGCACGCCGGCGTCCAGGAAGTCGACCTCGGTCCGCGGCAGCATGACCTCGCGGACCTGGCGGTCCCCGGCCCCGAAGACGTCCTCGACGATCTGGCGCTCCTCCTCGCTGAGGCCCTTGTGGCCCGAGACGAGCGCGCGGAGCTCCTCGCTGGTGATCTGCTCGCGCTGCACCGCCGGATCGCCGCCGAGCAGCCGGACGACGAGGTCGGTCGCCTTCGACATCAACCACAGCACCGGCCGCATCAGCGTCGCGAACCGGTCGAGCACCGGGGCCAAGACGAGCGAAACGCCCTCCGAGCGCTGCAACGCGATGCGCTTCGGGACCAACTCGCCGAGCACCAGCGAGACGAACGCGATCGCGAGGGTGATCAGGACCAGTGTCGCCGGCTGCGCGACGTTCTCCGGGACACCCAGCGCGACCAGGCCCGGCGACACGTCGTCGGCCAGCGTCGTGGCGCCGAAGGCCGCCGAGAAGAAGCCCGCGACCGTCACCCCGATCTGCACTGCCCCGAGGAACCGGTTCGGGTTTCCGGCGAGCTCCGCCACCCGCAGGCCCCGCTTGCCGCGCTCGGCGAGTTGGCCGAGCTGGGACTCCCGTAGCGATACCAGCGCGATCTCGGTCGCCGCGAACACCCCGCCGAGCAGGATGAACAGCAGGACCAGCGCGATGTTGAGGGGGAGGTCGGAGCTCACCGCTGCCTACCCCTCGGCCCCAGTCGCCCGGTATGGCAACCGTCCACGCGGCAGAGTGTACGGATACGGAAAGCAGACGCGACGTCCCGTCCCTGGACGTACGGACGCCGTGATGAGTCAGGTTGGATCATGTTCAGTTCGTTCTTCCAACGATTACTATACGTGGCGGTGCCGGGGCTGAGACGGAATGCTTGCAGAGTGAGCAAGGCATGACCGATGACACGGAACCGCGGTGAACAGGACGGCTGGCCGGCTCGCCGACGGTCGCGAGATCATCTTCTTCGACCGGGAGCCGACGAACCGGGCCGTCGTGGACGGCCGCGACCTGCCGGCGGTGCGGACCGCGTCCGAGATCCGGCACGACCCGGTGCTCGATGAGTGGGTGATCGTGGCGTCGCACCGGCAGGACCGGACCCACCTGCCGCCGGAGCGCGAGTGCCCGCTGTGCCCGTCCCGGGACGGCCGGCACACCGAGATACCGGCGCCGTCCTACGACGTCGTGGTCTTCGAGAACCGGTTCCCCAGCCTGAGCGGCGGCACCGGTCGATGTGAAGTCGTCTGCTTCACCGACCGGCACGAAGGCTCGTTCGCCGACCTCGACACCGCCCAGGCGCGGCTCGTCGTCGATGCGTGGGCGGACCGGACGTCAGAGCTCGGCGCGCGGCCGGAGGTCGAGCAGGTGTTCTGCTTCGAGAACCGCGGCGAGGAGATCGGGGTGACCCTGCACCATCCGCACGGCCAGATCTACGCGTACCCGTTCCTGCCGCCTCGTACGGAGCGGATGCTGGCGTCGGCCCGGCGGCACGACGCCGCAACCGGTCGCAACCTGTTCGCTGACGTGCTCGCCGCGGAGCGTGCGGACGGCACTCGGGTCGTCCTGGAGTCCGAGCACTGGACGGCGTTCGTCCCGCGTTTCGCGCGATGGCCGATCGAGGTGCACCTCTACCCGCGTCGGCGGGTGCCGGACCTGCCGGCGCTGAACGACGAGGAACGCAATGATCTAGCGGGAAGCTACCTTGAGGTGTTGCGCCGGTTCGACAACCTCTACGATCGCCCGGTGCCCTACATCGCAGCGTGGCATCAGGCCCCGGTCCGGACCGGGCGGGAGCACGCCTACCTGCACCTGCAGGTCTTCTCGATCCGCCGCGCGGCGGACAAGCTGAAGTACCTGGCGGGGTCGGAGTCCGCGATGGGCGCGTTCATCACCGACGTGCTTCCCGAGGACGTCGCGGCACGGCTTCGGAGGGCGGCCGGATGAGGGTGCTCGTCACGGGGGGCGCGGGCTACATCGGCTCGGTCGTCGCCGCCCAACTGGTCGACGCCGGCCACGACGTCACCGTCCTGGACGACCTGTCGACAGGACACCGGGAAGCGGTGCCCGACGGCGCGGCGTTCGTCCGGTCCGACATCCGCGATGCCGGGGCCGTGCTTCCCGGGATGGACGCGGTCCTGCACTTCGCCGCCAAGGCGCTCGTCTCGGAGTCGGTGGCGCGCCCCGAGCTGTACTGGCGTGTCAACGTCGCCGGCACGCTCGACCTGCTCGACGCGATGCGGACGGCCGGCGTACGGACGCTCGTGTTCTCCTCGACCGCCGCGACGTACGGCGAGCCGGCGGTCTCGCCCATCACCGAGGACACGCCGACGCTCCCCCTCAACCCGTACGGCCACTCCAAGCTGGCCGTCGACCACATGCTGTCCGGCGAGTCCGCGGCGCACGGACTGGCCGCCGTGAGCCTGCGCTACTTCAACGTCGGCGGGGCGTACCGGCGGTTCGGTGAGCGGCACGACCCCGAGACCCACCTGATACCCAACGTGCTGGCCGTGCCGGCCGGCCGGAAGGCCGCGGTGGACGTGTACGGCACCGACTACCCGACGCGGGACGGCACGGCGGTCCGCGACTACCTGCACGTCGAGGACCTCGGGCGGGCGCACCTGCTGGCCGTGGACGCCGCCGTCGCGGGCACCCACCAGATCTACAACCTGGGCACCGGCACGGGCTACACCGTGCGCGAGGTCATCGAGGCCTGCCGGCGCGTCACCGGGCACCCGGTGCCGTCGGTGGACCGCGACCGGCGGCCGGGAGACCCTGCCAGACTGGTAGCCTCCGGCCGCCTGGCCTCAGACAGGCTGGGCTGGAACCCGAAGCACGGGCTCGACCGCATCGTCGCCGACGCATGGGCTTTCATCACGTCATGAGCGGAGGAACCTGGGCCGCCCCCGGGCGGGTGAACCTGATAGGGGAGCACACCGACTACAACGACGGTTACGTGCTGCCGATCGCGCTGGCGCAGCGCACTGTCGTCACCGCGGTTCGCTCACCCGGGCGGACAACGATCGTGCGCTCGACCCAGCAGCCCGACGAGGTCGTCACCTTCAGCTCCGCCACCGTGGAGCCCGGTGAGGTCACCGGATGGGGTGCGTACGTCGCCGGCGTGGTGTGGGCGCTGCGCGAGGCCGGACACGACGTCGGCGATGCCGCCATCGTCATCGACAGCGACGTGCCGCAGGGCGCCGGCCTGTCGTCGTCCGCGGCGCTCGAGTGCGCGGTCTCCCTGACGTGGACCGACCTGTTCGACCTCGGTATCGACCGCACCGAACAGGCCAAGCTCGCGCAGCGCGCGGAGAACGAGTACGTGGGCATGCCCTGCGGGATCATGGACCAGATGGCGGCGGTGCATGGACGCGCCGGCCATGCGCTGCTCCTCGACACCCGGTCGCTCGAGGTCTCCCACGTGCCCCTGGACTTCGCCGCGGCGGGCCTGGCGCTGCTCGTCGTCGACACCCGCGCCCCGCACCGCCTGGTCGGGGGCGAGTACGCCGCCCGCCGCGCGGACTGCGAGGACGCCGCCAAGCAGATCGGCGTGACCGCGCTGCGCGACGCCACGTACGCCCAGCTGGAAGGCCTGCCGGAGCGGGCGAAGAAGCGGGCGCGCCACGTCATCGCGGAGAACGCCAGGGTGCTCGACACCGTCGAGATACTGCGAGCCCGCCGGGACATCCGCGAGATCGGCCCGCTGCTCACCGAGTCGCACGTGTCGCTCCGCGACGACTTCGAGGTCACCGTCCCGGAGACCAACGCCGCCGTCGAGGCGCTGCTGCGGTCGGGGGCGCACGGCGCCAGGATCACCGGCGGCGGGTTCGGCGGCTGCGTCATCGGGCTGGTGGACGCCAACCGCACCGACGTGGCCATGGAGACCGTCCGCTCCGCCTTCGCCTACCAGGGCTTCGCCGC
>JBMCTR010000110.1:0-6115 GCA_048622955.1 Actinomycetota bacterium | reverse complement strand
GGCCTCGCGACGCGCTCCCACGGCATCCGGACGCGCGCGAACGACGACCTCGGTGCCACCCGGCAACCGCGCCAGCCGCTCGCGCATCAGGTGCCGCAGCCGCCGCCGGACCGTGTTCCGGACCACCGCACCGCCCACCGCCTTGCTCACGACGAAGCCGACCTTCACCGCCCGCCCGGCTGCCGCATCGCGGGCCACGTGAACAACCAGCAGCCGGCCGGCCACCCGGCGCCCGTGGCGTACCGTCCGTTGGAACTCCTGAGCCCGCCGCATCCGGTACTCGGCGGGCAACACCTCAACAACCTCCTGTCGGCTGACCAACGTCAGGCGGACAGCCGCGTACGGCCCCGGCGCCGGCGCGCCGCGATGATCCCGCGACCGGCGCGGGTACGCATGCGCGACCGGAAGCCGTGCTTCCTCGCTCGGCGGCGGTTGTTCGGCTGAAAGGTGCGCTTCACGGTGCAGGCTCCATCCAAGCGGTCAGTCACTCATGGGACCGACGGCCGCCCGGTGCGCACCTGCGCACGACCACAGCTACGGCAACGTCGGACCGATTTACGGTACGCGGCGCGCCCCGGTTCGGTCAAACCGCCGTACATCCAGCCTGGGCACACCGACAACCTCCGATCGTCCCAGACGTAGGCCATACCAGGAGAGCGACACGCCGATATCACCCACAATGTACGTCATCACAGGTTGATGTAGCCCTCCGGACTTGTTAGCGTCACCATCTCGACAGGCAACACGCGGCTTACCGAGTCCAAGAGGGGGCGGGGAGGCGGTTTCCCCACGTCGGACGGTCAACGGGGGTGGCTCGCAACCACGTCCTCATATCTCCACACGCTGTGGATGACTATGTGGACCGCCCGGTGGAGCGACATGATACGTCGCACGAGTCAGCACGACAGCGGGAGACAGCGTGATGGACGAGCCAAACGGCGACTTCCGGGTCGCGTGGGGGGTGGCGCTCGAGTCACTCGAGCAGGCTGATCTCGGACCACAGCAACGCGCGTTCCTGGCCCAGGCCCGCCCGGTGACCCTGGTCGAGGGCACTGCCGTCATCGCCGTGCCGAGCGACTTCGCGCGCATGCAACTGGAGCAGCGGCTGCGCCCGTTGCTGGTCGAGGCTCTCGGCAACGCCCTCGGGACGAATGTCGGTCTCGCCGTCAGCGTCGCCCCACCGTCCGAGGCGATGACACCGGCGACGGACGACACCGACGACGACGGCGAACCGGCAGCCGGCTCGCCGGAGGCCGACGAGGACTCCGCGCCCTCCACCACGGCCGCCGAGGACGACCGGCGCGCCGCCCGCCCCGACGTCGAACCTCGCCTCAACCCGCGCTACACCTTCGACTCGTTCGTCATCGGGTCCAGCAACCGGTTCGCCCACGCTGCCGCGGTCGCCGCCGCCGAAGCGCCCGGCAACGCCTACAACCCACTGCTCGTCTACGGTGACTCCGGGCTGGGCAAGACCCACCTGCTGCACGCGATCGGCTACTACACCCGGACGATCTATCCGGGTACCCGCGTCCGGTACGTCAGCTCCGAGGAGTTCACCAACGACTTCATCAACTCCATCCGCGACGACAAGGCCTCGGCGTTCCAGCGCCGGTACCGCGAAGTCGACGTCCTGCTGATCGACGACATCCAGTTCCTCGAGGGCAAGATCCAGACGCAGGAGGAGTTCTTCCACACGTTCAACACCCTGCACAACGACGACAAGCAGATCGTCATCACATCCGACCGGGCGCCCAAGCAGCTGTCCGCCCTCGAGGACCGCCTGCGCAACCGCTTCGAATGGGGCCTCATCTGCGACGTCCAGCCGCCCGACCTCGAGACCCGCATCGCCATCCTGTCCAAGAAGGCGGCGCAGGACCAACTCGACGTCCCGCCGGACGTGCTCGAGTACATCGCCAGCCGGATCACCACGAACATCCGCGAGCTCGAGGGGGCGCTGATCCGCGTCACGGCGTTCGCCAGCCTCAACCGCCAGCCCGTCGACATGGCGCTTGCCGACGTCGTGCTGAAGGACCTCGTCCCCACCGACGCGGGCCCGGAGATCACCGACGCCATGATCCTGGCGCAGACCGCCGACTACTTCGGGCTCACCATCGAGGACCTGCAGGGCACCAGTCGCAGCCGCGTCCTCGTCACCGGCCGGCAGATCGCGATGTACCTGTGCCGGGAGCTGACCGACCTGTCGCTCCCGAAGATCGGCCAGGTGTTCGGCGGCCGCGACCACACGACCGTGATGCACGCCGAGCGGAAGATCCGCCAGCTCATGGCGGAGCGGCGCAGTGTCTTCAACCAGGTCACCGAGTTGACGAACCGGATCAAGCAGCAGGCACGGCAGTCGTGACCGCGACCGATCGCCGGCCCGGCGCACCCGGCGCCCGAGCCGGGTGCACTGTGATCAGCTGCACACAGGTTGTGGAAAACCCTGTGGAGAAGGCGGCCGGCGCGGGGGACGGGTTTGGGAACATTCCCGGAGCACCTGTGGCCGGCCGGGCGCCGTCCCACGACCGTCCCACCGTCACTCACAACGGCCGTGGATTCCCGCGGCGCCTTCCACCTGCGACGATGACGGATATCCACAGCATCCACCGGTGTGACGGTGATGGCGAGAAGATCTATTACAAGACTCACCCGCCAACTGTGCGGACCGGGCTTACTGTGGACGGGACTCACCCGGCATATCTGTCTGCGCCGCATGGAAGGATGAGACAGATCAGTGGTACAGCACAGCGACGCCACGCCGGGCACGATGGAGAAGGGACGGTGCAGCCGTGAAGTTCCGGCTTGAGCGTGATGTCCTGGCCGACTCGGTGGCCTGGACGGCGCGGACGTTGCCCACTCGCCCGACCGTGCCGGTGCTGGCGGGGCTACGCATCGACGCCTCCGAAGGCTCGGTGGCGTTCTCGTCGTTCGACTACGAGGTCTCCGGTCACGTCGAAGTTCCCGCGGAGGTGGCCGACTCCGGTACCGCTCTGGTCTCCGGCAAGCTGCTGGCCGACATCGCGCGGTCGCTGCCGAACCGCCCGGTCGATCTCACCTCCGACGGCACGAAGGTGGTCATCACGTGCGGCAGCGCACGGTTCACCCTGCACACGCTGCCGATCGACGAGTACCCGGCGTTGCCCGAACTGCCGGCGTCGTCCGGGGTGGTCGACGGCGACGTTTTCGCCGAGGCGGTCAGCCAGGTCGCGGTCGCGGCCGGACGCGACGACATGCTTCCCACGCTCACCGGCATCCGCGTCGAGATCGAGGGTGAGAACCTCACACTTGCGGCGACCGACCGGTACCGGCTCGCCGTCCGTGATCTCATCTGGCGGCCCGTCCGTCCGGACACCTCCGCCATCGCGCTGGTCCCCGCGCGCACGCTCGTCGACGCCGCCAAGACCCTGGCGCCGAGCGGTGAGATCACGCTGGCGCTGGCCGGGGGCGACCAGGACAGCCTGATCGGGCTCGCCGCCGGCGGGCGGCGCACGACCAGCCGGCTGATCGACGGCGAGTGGGTCCCCAACTACCAGCGGCTGTTCCCGACCGAGGTCGAGACCACGGCGCGGGTCGAGATGTCCGAGCTCATCGAGTCCGTGCGGCGGGTGGCGTTGGTCGCCGAGCGCAATACGCCGGTGCAGCTGTCGTTCGATGACGGGCAGGTGGTCCTGGAGGCCGGAACCGGCGAGGACGCTCAGGCCTCCGAAGCGTTGGCCGCGTCCGTCGACGGCTCGCCGATCGCCACCGGGTTCAACCCGACCTACCTGCTCGACGGCCTGCAGGCGATCAACGCCACCGTTGCGGTCCTGTCGTTCACCGATCCGAAGAAGGCGGCCGTCCTGCAGGGCGCCGAGAGCATGGACGCGGAGCCGTCCGCGGCGTACCGCTACCTCGCGATGCCGGTGCGGCTGTCCGGCTAGATTCGAGGGGAGGGCTTCGAGCCGCCCAGCCGTTGCGCTCGAGGAGTCATCAATGGAGCTTGGTCTCGTCGGACTCGGCAGGATGGGCGGCAACATGCGCACGAGACTGCGCCGCGCCGGCCACACCGTCCTCGGCTACGACCGCAAGCCCGACGTCCGTGATGCGTCCAGTCTCTCCGACCTGGTCGGCAGGCTGAGCCCGCCCCGCGCGGTGTGGCTGATGCTCCCCCATGGCGATCCGACGCACGCCACGGTCGAGGAGCTCGCGGACCTGCTCACCGCGGACGACCTGGTCGTCGATGGCGGCAACTCGCCGTGGACCGATGACGCCCGGCACTCGGCGCTGCTGGAGGAGCGCGGCATCGGGTTCGTCGACTGCGGCGTGTCCGGCGGCATCTGGGGCCTGGAGCACGGCTACGGCCTGATGGCCGGCGGCGATCCGGCGCACATCGAGCGGCTGATGCCGGTCTTCGACGCGCTCGCTCCCGAGGGTCCCCGCGAGGAGGGGTTCGTCCACGCCGGCGGTGTCGGTGCGGGGCACTACGCCAAGATGGTGCACAACGGTGTGGAGTACGGGCTGATGCAGGCGTATGCGGAGGGGTACGAGCTGCTGCATGCCTCCGGGATCGTGGACGATGTGGCTGGCACGTTTCGGGCCTGGACGCGCGGCACCGTCGTGCGGTCCTGGCTGCTGGAGTTGCTCGCCCAAGCCGTGGAGAAGGATCCCGAGCTGGAGTCGATCGCCGGCTACGTGGCCGACTCCGGCGAGGGCCGGTGGACGGTGCAGGAGGCCATCGACCACGCCGTGCCGGTCCCGGTCATCACGGCGTCTCTGTTCGCCCGGTTCGCCTCCCGGCAGGACGACCCTCCAGCGATGAAGGCGGTGGCGGCGCTGCGCGCCGAGTTCGGTGGGCACCCGACGAAGCCGTCCGACGGATAGCCAGCGGCACCGGTGCACCTCTCGCAGCTGTCCCTTACCGACTTCCGGTCGTACGCCGCGGCCGAGCTGGCGCTGGACCCCGGGCCCACCGTGCTCGTCGGCCCCAACGGGCAGGGCAAGACCAACCTGGTCGAGGCCGTGGGCTATCTCGCGACCCAGTCCAGCCACCGTGTCGCCCACGACGGCCCGCTGGTGCGCGTGGGCGCGTCGCGCGCCATCGTCCGGGGGACGGTGGTGAGCGCGGAGCGGCCGACGCTGGTCGAGCTCGAGATCACCCCGGGGAAGGCGAACCGTGCCCGGATCAACCGGTCGGCGACCCGGGCGGCGCGGGACGCACTCGGGGTGCTGCGGTCGGTGCTGTTCGCGCCGGAGGATCTCGCCCTGGTGAAGGGCGACCCCGGCAGCCGGCGGAGGTTCCTCGACGACCTGCTGATCGTCCAGGCACCGCGGTACGGCGCCGTCCGCTCGGACTACGAGCGGGTGCTCAAGCAGCGGAACGCGCTGCTGAAATCGGCCGGCGCAGCGGTTCGCGGCGGCCGCGGTGGCGGTGGTGCGCCCGACCTGCGCACGCTCGACGTGTGGGACTCGCATCTGGCGCGCACCGGCGCGGAGCTGGTGGCGGCCCGGCTGGAGCTGGTGGCGTCGCTGCAGCCGCTCGTCGGTAAGGCCTACGATGCCGTGGCGGAAGCGCCGGCCGCCGCGGGTGGTGGTGCGGGGCCGGCCCGGCTGGCCTACCGCAGCTCCCTGGGCCCGGATGTGGAACTGCTGCCCGACCGCGAGCAGTTGGCGGCCGCGCTGCTGGAGACCGTCGGGCAGCTGCGGCGTGAGGAGATCGACCGGGGGGTGTCGTTGGTCGGCCCGCACCGCGACGAGCTGGAGCTCAGCCTGGGTGCGCTGCCGGCGAAGGGGTACGCGAGCCAGGGCGAGTCGTGGTCGCTGGCGCTGGCGATGCGGCTTGCGTCCTACGAGTTGCTGCGCGCGTCCGGCGAGGATCCCGTGCTGCTGCTCGACGATGTCTTCGCCGAGTTGGACGAGGGCCGTCGGGCACGGCTCGCTGAACTGGTGAGCGGTGCCGAGCAGGTGCTGGTCACCGCGGCGGTGGCGGACGACGTTCCGGCGGCGCTGACGGGCGCTCGGGTGGCTGTGCTGGGCGACGAGGTACGGAGAGTCCGGTGACCGCGGGCGACGACGGCCTGGAGCTGGCGAAGGCCTTCCTCGCACGGGCGAAGGCGGGAGTACGGCGTGCCGGGGGGCGACG
>JBMCTR010000109.1:0-6140 GCA_048622955.1 Actinomycetota bacterium | reverse complement strand
CTGATCGTCATAGTGTGTCCGGCTGAAGCCGCGGGAGATCATGTAGGGACCTCGCATGGAATTCTTACAGTACGGGCCGGTGACACCGGTGCTCGCCGTCATCATGGCTTGCGTCGGCGGCGGACTCGGGGTGCGCTGCCTGGTGCGGGCCGTGGACTCGCGAAGGATGGCGAAGCGTGCCTGGCTGCTGGTGTCGGCGATCGCCATCGGCGCCGGCGTGTGGACCATGCATCTTGTCGCGATGCTGGGCTTCGGGCTCGAGGGGTCGCCGGTCCGCTATGACGTTTCGCTCACCCTGCTGAGTCTCGTCGTCGCTGTCGTGGTGGTGGGCCTCGGAGTCATCGCCACGGGCTACAGCAGACCGTCCGGCCTTGCCCTGGTGCTGGGGGGCGTCGGGATCGGCGCCGGCATCACGGGCATGCACTACGTCGGCATGTCGGCCATCCGGCTGCACGGTGCCATCAGCTACGACCCCGCTCTGGTTGTCCTGCCCGCGCTGCTCGCGATCGCGTTCACAACCGCGGCGCTCTGGGTCGCGTTCCGGGGGAGCAGCTTCGCCCACACCCTCGCGGCCGCCCTGCTGATGGGTGCTGCAGCCACCGGGACGCAGTACTCCGGCATCGCGGCGCTGCGCATCGATGTCAGGCCGGGAACGGCAGTCCTCTCCGGCGCGAGCGCGGTGGAGTTCGTGTTCCCGCTCATCGTGATCTTCGGATCGTTCCTGTTCCTCAGCACGGCCTTCGTCGCGCTCTCTCCGACTAGGCAGGAATCCGGTGCCCGCCGGGCCACCGAGACTGTGCAAGACCGCGCCCATCTAGTGAGCTGATCGAGGCAGACATGAGCAACCCCGAGGACGAGACCTACGGCCGGCAGGCACCCGGCGGCCAGGCGGGCGAGGACGGTCCCGGAACCTCCGGCGATCCGGAGGCGAACGCCGAACAGGCGTCCGGACAGGGGCCGCGCCATGCGTCCCGGCGTGCCGCGACGCGCCGGGCGCAGACGCCGCGCTACCTGTGGCCGAGGTCGGTTCGCGCCAAGATCGTATCGCTTCTCATGGTGCCCGTGGTCTCTCTGATGGCGCTGTGGGGCTTCGCCACGGTCACGACCGCCCAGAACGTCTCCGAGTTGCAGCAACTTCAGGACGTCAACGCCACCCTGCTGGAGCCCATCGACGAGTTCGTCGCGGCGGTGCAGAGCGAACGGGCCGCTGCGGCTCAGTACCTGGCAACAGACGAGCCCACCCTGGAAACGCTCGAGGCGGCCAGCGGGCGGACCGACTCCGCGGTGACGGAACTGGAGGCCGGCATCGCCCGCAGCAGCACCGACGCGGCGGCGATCGACACCAGGCTGCCGGAACGGCTCGACGCGCTGGTGCAGGCCGCCGAGTTCGTGCCCAGCATCCGGGCGCGGGTCCAGAACTCCAACATCAGCTGGGTCGCCGCCTACGACGCGTACACGGTCGTCATCGAGGACGCTTTCCGAGTCAGCGGAGTGCTGACCCAGACGGAGGTCCCCGGCCTCGAGGCCGATCCCCGGGTCGCTCTCGAGCTTCTGCTGGCACGCGAGATGGTCGCCCGGCAAGACGCAGCGATGAGCGCCGCCCATGCGTCCGGCGTGATGACGCAGGCGCAGTACGCCACACTGATCAATTCGATGGAGGCCGGTCAGGCCCTGCTCCGGACGGACATCACCGATCTGCGGCCGACGGCGGATGCCGCCTACGGCAGTGTCCTGCAGAGCGAGTCGTACCAGTCGCTGCGCGATTTGGAGGCGACCGTCGAACGCGGCGGCGCGGGCTACGCGATCCTCGCGGACGTTCCCATGGACGCGTGGTCCCGCGCGGTCATCGGTGTGGACCAGCAGCTGGCATTGACCGCATCGCGGGTGAGCCCGAGTGTGGCCGCCGAGACCAACCTCTTCGGGCTCGACGTGCTGGGGACGTCGGCCCTCGCGGTTCCGCTCGGCCTGGCCGCGGTGGTCATCTCGTTGCTGATCTCCGTGGCGGTCGGACGCGGCCTGGTCGTCGAGCTCGCCGGCCTGCACCGGTCGGCCATGGACGTGGTCACGCGCAAGCTTCCTGCGACGCTGCGCAGGCTGCAGAGCGGGCAGCGGGTCGAGCTCGATGCCGAGGCGCCGCGGGAGACGTACGGCGACGACGAGATCAGCCAGGTCGCCGATGCCGTCAACGCGATGCACCGGGCGTCGGTCCAGGCCGCGATCGACCGGTCGGACATGGTCCGCGGCATCTCGGGCGTGTACGTCTACCTGGCCAGGCGGAGCCAGGTGTTGCTGCACCGGCAACTGTCGCTGCTCGACTCCATGGAACGCCGCACCGAGGATCCGGACGACCTCGAGGACCTGTTCCGCCTCGACCACCTCACCACCCGGATGCGGCGGCTGGCCGAGAGCCTGGTCATTCTCTCCGGCACCGCTCCCGCGCGCAGGTGGAGCCGGCCCGTCCCGCTGATCGACGTGGTGCGGGCCGCGATCGCCGAGGTCGAGGACTTCCCCCGGATCGAGGTGCTCGACCTGCCGGACGTCCGCGTCGCCGGGGCGGCGGTCGCGGACCTGACGCACCTGGTCGCCGAACTGGTCGAGAACGCCGCGGTCTTCTCGCCGCCGAACACCAAGGCCCGGGTCCGCGGCGAGTTGGTCGGCACCGGGCTGGCCCTGGAGATCGAGGACCGGGGGCTCGGCATGAGCCGCGAGGCCATGGAGGACGCCAACCGCCGGATCCAGGACACCGACCAGATCGACCTGCTCGAGACCGACCAGCTCGGGTTGTTCGTGGTCAACCGGCTGTCTCACCGGTTGGATGTGGAAGTGACGTTGCAGCGCTCACCGTACGGCGGGGTGACCGCGATCGTGCTGGTCCCGACCGAGCTCCTGGAGCAGTCGGGTACGTACGAGGCTCTGCCCGGATCGGAATCCGACGGCCAGCCGGCGCTCGAGCAGCCCCAGCTCGCCGCGGTCGGGTCGCGATCGGGCCCGCCTGGCAACGGGCGCTCCGACTCGCCGGGAGAGGGGCCGCGCGACTCCATCGGCCGGTCGGGCCGAATGTCGGGAGCACCGCCCGACGACGGCGACGACCTGCCTCGACGGGTACGACAGGCAAGTCTCGGTTCGGAGATGCGTCGCTGGCCGGGCACCGCTGGACGCGATGCCGAGCACGACAGCGAGCACGAGTCCCGACCGCCGCGCCGAACCCCGGAGGAGGCCCGCGCCACCTTCTCCGCGCTGCGGACCGGATGGTTGCGCGGCCAGTCCGACACGGCAGGCGACTCGCCCCAAGGGGGACAAAGATCATGACGGACGCCCCGCAAGCGTCGAACGAGCTGAACTGGCTGCTCGACGACCTCGTAGCCCGGGTGGATCAGATCCGGCACGCCGTGGTGCTGTCCGGTGACGGGCTCGCGGTCGGCGCGTCGGCTGGTCTCTCCCGCGAGGATCGGGAGCGGTTCGCCGCACTGGCCTCCGGTGTTCACAGCCTGGCCAAGGGCATCGGCATGCATCTGGAGGCCGGTGGGGTCGTCCAGACCATGGTGGAGCTCGAAGGCGGCTTCGTCTTCGTCGTCGCGGCCGGAGAGCGGTCGTGCCTGACGGTGTTCACCGACGCCGACGCGGATGTCGGGCTCGTGGCGTACGAGATGGCCAGGCTGGTCAAGCAGGTGCGCGAGCACATGAACGTCCCGTCCAGGCCGCAGCCGGTGAGCCAGGGCTTCACTGTGGAGTGACGGAACCAGATGCCTGACTCGAGCCCGCACTGGTACGACGACGAGGCCGGTCCCCTCGTGCGCATGTACGCGATGACGGCCGGCCGCAGCAAGAGTACGAGTGAGAAGTTCGACCTGATGGCCGTTGTCCAGGCCAGCCCTTCAGCGGGGGACGGGCCGACGCTGCCTCCGGAACAGCAGCGGATCCTGCGGTTGTGCGAGCAGCAGCCCTCGACAGTCGCAGACATCGCGTCCGAGTCCGACCTGCCGGTCGGTGTCGTGCGCGTCCTGCTACGAGACCTGCTCGAGATGGGACTGATCTTCATTAACCGCAACGCCGACACCAGCCAACAGCCCGACCAGCACATTCTGAGGGAGGTCATCAATGGCCTTCGGGCACTCTGACCGCACGGCGCCCAACGGCCGGGCCCTCGTGACCGTGAAGATCCTCGTTGCCGGGGGTTTCGGGGTCGGCAAGACCACGCTGGTCGGATCCGTGAGCGAGATCCGCCCGCTGCACACCGAGGAGTTCCTCACCGGCCCGAGCGAGATCGTGGACAACCTCGGCGGGGTGGAGGACAAGACGACGACAACGGTCGCCATGGACTTCGGCCGGATCACGATCCGCGACGGGCTGTGCGTCTACCTGTTCGGCACCCCCGGGCAGGACCGCTTCTGGTTCATGTGGGACGAGCTCACCGAGGGGGCGTTGGGCGCGGTCGTGCTCGCGGACACGCGGCGGCTGCAGGACTGCTTCCCGGCGGTGGACTACTTCGAGAACCGGGACATCCCGTTCATCGTCGCCGTCAACCGGTTCGACGGCGCCCGCCGGTACCAGCCCGACAGCGTGTCCGAAGCGCTCGACCTCGACGGCAGGACGCCGGTGGTCATGTGCGACGCCCGCAGCCGGGAGTCCGGCAAGGAGGTGTTCATCGCACTGGTGGAGCACGCCAGCCGGTACTACGCGGCCGCACCCGTCGGCTAGGCGCGCCGCACCGTCACGACCGCGGCAGCAGCAGGACCTTGCCGGTGGTGCGGCGTCCCTCGAGGGCATCGTGCGCCTGCCGGGCGTCGGCGAGCGGATACCGCGCTCCGATGCGCACGGCGAGGTCCCCGGCCTCGACCCAGCGGAGCAGGTCATCCGCACGCGCGAGGACTTCCTCGCGCGTGCGGGTGTAGTCCGCGAACATCGGGCGGGTGAGGAACAGCGAGCCCTTCCCGCCCAGTGACTGCTGCGGATCGACCGGCGGGACGGGACCGCTCGCCGCTCCGAACAGCGCCATCATCCCCCGCGCCCGCAGCGCGTCCAGGCTGGAGTCGAAGGTCGCTTGCCCGACGCCGTCGTACACGCAGGCCACGCCTTCGCCGCCGGTGAGCTCGTGAGCGCGGTCGGCGAATGCGTCGTACGTCGTCACCTCATCTGCGCCTGCCGACTTCGCAAGCTCCGCCTTCTCCGGTGTTGACGTCGTGGCCAGCACGTGGCCGCCGAGGAGCTTGACGACCTGGGTCAGCAGCAGGCCGACGCCGCCGGCGGCTGCGTGGACGACCACCCAGTCGCCCGGCTGCACGGCGTAGGTCGAGTGTGTCAGGTAGTGCGCCGTGGTGCCCTGCAGGAACAAGGCGGCCGCGGACTCGTCCGACACGCCGTCCGGGACGTGAACCAGCTTGTCCGCCGGGACGGCAAGCTGCTCGGCGTAGGAGCCGAGGGCCTGCATCCACGCCACGCGATCGCCGACCTTGAACTCGCTCACGCCGTCGCCGAGCGCGCGGACCGTGCCGGCGCCCTCCAGCCCGAGGACGAACGGCGTCGGTACCGGGTAGCGGCCCTCGCGCTGGTAGGTGTCGATGTAGTTCACTCCCGCAGCGGCGACGTCGACGAGCACCTCGCCGGGCCCGGGCTCGGGGGCGTCGACCTCGGTGGGCTCGAGAACGTCGGATCCGCCGTTCGTGGGGACGAGCACGGCGCGCATCTTCCCAGTCATGATCACAGGATTCTACCCGCCTGGTGCTTTTAGTCATGCGGGCGCCGGCCGCGCGTTTCGCGGTGGGAGCATGGTCCGGTGACAGAGCACGACTACCACATGACGTCCGCCGAGTTCCGGCGGTACGGCCGCGAAGTGATCGACTGGATCGCGGACTACCTGGAACGGGTTGAGAGGCTGCCGGTGCTCTCCCGGGTCCAGCCGGGCGAGGTGCGGGAGAAGCTGCCGCGGCATCCGCCGGAGCATCCCGAGGCGTTCGACGCGGTGCTGGCCGACGTCGACGAGGTGATCTTGCCCGGCATCACCCATTGGCAGTCGCCGAACTTCTTCGCGTACTTTCCGGCGAACGCGTCCGGGCCCTCCATCCTCGGCGAGCTGCTGTCAGCCGGCCTGGGTGTGCAGGGGATGCTGTGGTCGACCAGCCCGGCGTGCACCGAGCTGGAGA
>JBMCTR010000108.1:0-6158 GCA_048622955.1 Actinomycetota bacterium | reverse complement strand
ACTCAGGGGTGCCCGGGGCCGAAAGTACTCGGCTACATCGGGAACAGTGTGACGGACCTGTTACTGGGCCGTCACACCCCAGTTCTCGATGTTGTAGTACGCCCGCTCGCTGGCCACGTTGTTATCCCGGATGTTCACGTACTGGTCGGACACGAACGCCATGTTCGGGGTGTCCCACAGCGGCAGTACGTACGCCTCGTCCATCACGATCTGCACGGCCTCGTTGGCCAGCGCAGCCGCCTCCTCCTGCGTGGGCTGCGACGAAATGCTCGTAACGATCTCGTCGAGCTCCGAGTTGGACAGGTGGCCGAAGTTGCTGCCGCTCTCCGAGTGCCAGAACTGGTTCGGCGCCGTCGCGAACAGCGGCGAGCCGCTCCACCCGAAGATGACCATGTCGTAGTCGGCCTCGGTGAGCACGGTTCCCAGCTGGTCCGGCGGGATCGCCTCCGGCGTCACCGTGATGCCGATCTCCTCCAGGTACGACTGGGTCAGCTGGGTGAACGTGTTGCGGTTCTCGTTGCCGGCCAGGAAGCCGAACCCTATGTCGGGCACCGGTTCACCGTCCGGATCGGTCAGCGTGCCGCCGGACTCGAAGCCGGTGTAGCCGGCCTCCTCCAGGATTCCGCGGGCGGCCTCGGCGTCGCCGGTGCCGTAGCCGGTGTCGCTCAGGTGGTCTTCGAAGAACTCGCTGACCTGCGGGAAGATGTGGTTCTGCCGGAACGGTGGCAGCTCGAAGCCGGCATCCTGCAACGGGCCCCAGATCCGCTCGCGAGCGTCGTTCGTGTCGATCGCCGTGAAGATGGCCTGGCGCAGTGCCGGGTCGTCCAGCACATCCATGTTCATGTCGACGTGCTCCCACACCGCTCCAGCGGAGCCGACGGCGGTGTAGACGCCGGGCAGCTCGGCGAGCTGCTCCAGGATGTCCGGCGTGAACGAGGCGGGCGTGCCGCCGCGGATCTCCTCGTTCTGCATCGCGGGAACCCACGAGGGCTGGTCGGAGATCACTTCCTTGACGATGGTGTCCATCGTCGGCTGGGTCTCGCCGTACCAGTTCTCGTTCGGCACGATGACCTGCGTCTCGTCAGCCGTCCAGCTCTCGACCACGTAGGGACCGGAGAACACTTCCGGGACGTTGTTCAGGAAGTACTCCGACGAGGCGGCCATCGCGTCCGGGTCGTTCTCCCAGTCGCCGGCCTGCTCGGTGGCGACGTGCGCCGGGTACATGAGGATCCCGCGCGAGAACCACTCCGGGTGCGTGAACCCCTCGTTGTAGGTGATCGTGATGTCCTTGCCGGCGTCGTCGGACGCCTCGACGCTCGCGGTCTGGTCGTGGAAGGTGGTGTCGGCCGGGTTGCACGCCGTGCACTGCTCCTCGTTGCCGCTCTGGTGGAACCAGTGCCAGCGCACGTCGTCGACGTTGATCGGCTCGCCGTCGCTCCACACCGCCTCGTCACTGATCACGTAGTTGACGGTGAAGGGATCCTCGCTGACCACCTCCGGCTCCGACGCCAGCAGGTCGAGGTTCCACTGCCACTCGCCGTCCGGGGCGTAGCTGCCGGCACCCGCGAACTCGGGATCGGTGTAGATGCCGGACTCCATCTGGACCAGGTAGACCGAGTTGCCCTCGGTGCGCAGCGAGTTGAACGCGCTGTCGTGGCCCTGGTTGACGAGGTAGGTGATCTCGCCGCCCTCGCCGCGCTCCCCGGAGTTGCAGTTCACGGGGTCGTCGAGACAGCCCTCCAGGCCAGGCATCGCCTCCGCGTCCCCGTCGTCGGCGTCTTCTTCGGCGCCTTCTTCGGCGCCTTCTTCGGCGCCTTCATCGGCCCCGCCGTCGTCGTCGCCGTCACCGCCGCAGGCGCTCAGCGCCAGTGCGGTCGCGGCGGCGTAGACGGCGAGCTTTACGCTTCGTCTTGGGGTAATCACAGTGGCTGCTCCTCCGTCACTCGTACCCTGTCGATCGGACAGGCCGCAGCTGAGCAGCGCGCGGCCGATCGACACCGCTTTTGGCAAAGCTGACCATGTTGCCCGGGCCGGACACAATCATCGGCGACCCGGTGTTACGGACCTGAGACCAAGACACTCCCTGGGCGTAATATCGTCGCCGCCTCCGCAGGCGCGCTGATGACCTCCGCAGACGTGACAACGGCCACAGCCTGGCCGCGACCTGGGAGCTAGGCTGGACCGGGCGGCAAAGCCGTGCCAGGATGCCGCCGGGTCGCGACCCCCTGCCCGACGACCACGAGTTCGAGGAGACGCCCGACGTGATGTACGACCGCAGGCTGTGGACCGACGCCGAGAACGAGGGTTACCGGGCCACCGATCGGCTCCTCCGGTGACCATGGCCACCGGAGTCCAGGCGCCGGCACGGCCGCGCATCACGGCACGGACGCTCCGCAGGGATCGCTGGTGGCTCTACCCGGCGTGGATCGCCGTCGTCCTGGCCGCCTTCGTGGTCTACGCGACCTGGCGAGCGTTCGCCGGCGAGGGCTACTACGCGGCGCCGTATCTCTCCCCGTTCTACTCCCCCTGCCTCAGCACGGGGTGTCCGGACGGCGCCAGCGCGTTCGGCCAGCCCATCAGCGGGTTCCCGTACTCACCGGCGTTGATCATCCTGATCTTCCCGCTCGCACTTCGGCTGACCTGCTACTACTACCGCAAGATCTACTACCGCTCGTTCTGGCTGTCGCCGCCGGCGTGCGCCGTCGCCGAGCCGCACCGGCGGTACACCGGCGAGACCCGGTTCCCGCTGATCCTGCAGAACATCCACCGGTACTCGTTCTACATCGCGGCCCTCTACCCCCCGATCCTGCTCTACGAGGCGATCCTGAGCTTCCGCAACGAGGCGCACGAATGGGGGCACATGGGTATCGGCACCCTGGTGCTGCTCGTGAACGCGATCCTGCTGGGCATCTACACCTACTCCTGCCACTCCTGCCGGCACGTGTTCGGCGGCAGGCTGCGCAGCTTCTCCCGCCACCCGATCCGGTACCGGATGTGGACGTGGATCTCCAACCGGAACGCCAACCACGGGCTGTGGGCCCAGGTCTCGCTGTTCTCCGTGGCGCTCGCCGATCTCTACGTCTACCTGGTGGCCACGGGCGTCATCTCCGACCTACGGTTCTTCTGAGGGACAGCGAATGACAGATCCCAGCAGCATCGAGCGGCACAGCTACGACGTCGTGGTCGTCGGCGCCGGCGGCGCGGGCCTGCGGGCGGCGATCGCGGCGCGGGACGCGGGTGCGAATGTCGCCGTCGTGTGCAAGTCGCTGCTCGGCAAGGCGCACACCGTCATGGCCGAAGGCGGCGCCGCGGCCGCCATGGGGAACCTGTACCCCGAGGACAACTGGCAGGTGCACTTCCGCGACACGATGCGCGGCGGGAAGATGCTCAACCACTGGCGGATGGCGCAACTGCACGCCCAGGAGGCTCCCGACCGGATCCACGAGCTCGAGGAGTGGGGCGCGCTGTTCGACCGCACGCCGGACGGGCTGATCTCACAGCGTGACTTCGGCGGCCACCGGTTCGCCCGGCTCGCCCACGTCGGCGACCGGACCGGCCTCGAGCTGATCCGCACCCTGCAGCAGCGGGCGGTCTCGCTCGGCATCGACGTGTTCATGGAGTGCACGGTCACCAGGCTGCTCACCGACGGCGGGCGGATCGCCGGGGCGTTCGGCTACTGGCGGGAGTCCGGGCGGTTCATCGTCTTCGAGACACCGTCGGTCGTGCTCGCCACCGGCGGCATCGGCAAGTCCTACAAGGTGACGTCCAACTCCTGGGAGTACACCGGCGACGGCCACGCGCTCGCGCTCGAGGCCGGCGCGTCGCTGGTGAACATGGAGTTCGTCCAGTTCCACCCGACCGGCATGGTGTGGCCCCCGTCCGTCAAGGGCATCCTGGTCACCGAGTCGGTGCGCGGCGACGGCGGCGTCCTTCGCAACAGCGAGGGTCACCGGTTCATGTTCGACTACATCCCCGAGTTCTTCAAAGGCGAGACCGCGGACAACGAGGACGAGGCGGACCGGTGGTACGTCGACAAAGAGCACAACCGGCGCCCGCCGGAGCTCCTCCCCCGCGACGAGGTCGCGCGCGCCATCAACGCCGAGGTGAAGGCCGGCCGGGGCTCGCCGCACGGCGGGGTCTACCTGGACATCGCGTCGCGGCGGTCGGACGAGTTCATCAGGCGCCGGCTGCCGTCGATGTACCACCAGTTCAAGGAACTGGCGGACGTCGACATCACCGCCGGCCCGATGGAGGTCGGGCCGACCTGCCACTACGTCATGGGCGGCGTGGCCGTCGACGCGGACAGCGGCGAGTCGTCCGTCCCGGGGCTGTTCGCCGCCGGTGAGGTCGCCGGCGGGATGCACGGGGCCAACCGGTTGGGCGGCAACTCGCTGTCGGACCTGCTCGTGTTCGGCCGGCGCGCCGGGCTGAACGCCGGCTACGCGGCCGGGCGCATGGGGGGCACGCGGCCCGAGGTTCCCGACGACCAGGTTCGCGAGGCCGCGGACGCCGCCCTGCTGCCGTTCTCCGCGGCCGAGGCGGAGGGGACGGGCGAGAACCCCTACACCGTCCAGTCCGACCTGCAGGACGTCATGCACAACCTGGTCGGCATCATCCGCACCGAGGCCGAGATGGACCGCGCCCTGAAGGAGATCGCCGAGCTGCGGGACCGGCTGGACAAAGTGGCCGTCGAGGGCCACCGCCAGTACAACCCGGGCTGGCACCTCGCGCTCGACCTGCGCAACATGCTGCGGGTCTCCGAGTGCATCGCCCGGGCCGCGCTCGAGCGCACCGAGAGCCGGGGCGGCCACACCCGCGACGACTACCCCGCCACCGACGACGCCTGGGCGGCGGTCAACGTGCACTGCGTGCTGGACGGCGACGACGTCAGAATCGAGCAGCGGGAGTTGCCGGGCATGCCGGACGAGCTACGCGAACTGTTCAGCTGAGGATGGTTCGATCACGTTCGGCAGGCCGGCCGGTGCCGCGGCAGGTCTGCGGGCCTGGTGGGGCGCCGCTACGCCTGGGGATGTTCACGAGATAGGGAGCTGATCCGATGGGATACGACCTCAACATGCGGGTCTGGCGAGGCGACGCGACCGGTGGCGGCCTGCAGGACTATGTGGTGCCGGTCGAGGAGGGCGAGGTCGTCCTCGACGCGCTGCACCGGTTGCAGGCCACCCAGGCCGGCGACCTCGCCGTCCGGTGGAACTGCAAGGCCGGCAAGTGCGGGTCCTGCAGCGCTGAGGTCAACGGCCAGCCCCGGCTGACCTGCATGACGCGGCTGTCCATGTACGAACCGGACGAAGTGATCACGGTGACGCCGATGCGGACGTTTCCGGTCATCCGCGACCTGGTCACCGACGTGTCGTACAACTACGAGAAGGCCAAGGAGGTGCCGGCCTTCGCCCCCGAGCCGCGGCGCAAGGACGGCACGTACCGGATGCAGCAGGAGGACGTCGCGCGGGGCCAGGAGTTCCGCAAGTGCATCGAGTGCTTCCTGTGCCAGGACGTGTGCCACGTCATCCGCGACCACGAGGAGAACAAGCCGGCGTTCGCCGGGCCGCGGTTCTTCCTGCGGTACGCGGAGCTCGACATGCACCCGCTGGACACCAACGACCGGCGGCGGCTGGCCTCCGAGCAGGCCGGGATCGGGATGTGCAACATCACCAAGTGCTGCACCGAGGTGTGCCCGGAGAACATCACGATCACGGACAACGCGATCATCCCGATGAAGGAGCGGGTGGCCGACCGGAAGTACGACCCCCTCGTCTGGCTCGGCTCCAAGATCTTCCGCCGGGACACCCGCGACGAGGTCGGCGGCAATTGATCACGTTAACCACGGTTGTGGGTCCCTCACGAGGCCTGTAAACCTGGTGGAGGACCGACACGCCTCGCCTACGGCCGCAGAGGAGTGACGCAACGATGACCCTTCTCGGTGCGGACGGCGTCCGTTCCGCGCTCGCCGACCTGCCGCAGTGGTCGGGCGACGAGTCCCGGATCACCCGCACGCTCGACGCGCGCGACTTCCCGACAGCCATCCGCATCGTCGACGACGTCGCCGAGGCCGCCGAAGCGATGAACCACCATCCGGACATCGACATCCGCTGGCGGACGCTCACCTTCACGCTGGCCACCCACTCCGAGGGCGGCGTCAC
>JBMCTR010000107.1:0-6177 GCA_048622955.1 Actinomycetota bacterium | reverse complement strand
CAGGTCGAGGGCGCGCCGCAGGTCCGCCGGGTACGGCGAGGAGTACTCGACCCGCTCGCCCGTCGCGGGGTGCTCGAATGCGAGGCGCACCGCGTGCAGCCACTGCCGGGTCAGGCCGAGCCGCTCGGCCAGCGTCGGGTCCGCGCCGTAGGTGAGATCACCGACGCACGGGTGCCGCAGGGCGGCCATGTGCACCCTGATCTGGTGCGTCCGCCCCGTCTCGAGCCGGATCTCGAGCAGGCTCGCGGCCGGGAACGCCTCGAGGGTCTCGTAGTGCGTGACGCTTTCCCGCCCGCCTGCGACGACCGCCCACTTGTAGTCCTGGGTCGGGTGGCGGTCGATCGGGGCGTCCACCGTCCCCCGCGACGGGTCCGGGTGCCCCTGGACCAGCGCGTGGTAGATCTTGTCCACGGTCCGGCCGCGGAACTGCCGCTTCAGATCCCGGTAGGCGTGCTCGGACTTGGCCACCACGAGCACGCCGCTGGTCCCGACGTCGAGCCGGTGGACGACGCCCTGCCGCTCCGCCGCGCCGCTCGTCGCGATCGCGAACCCGGCCGCGGCCAGCCCGCCCACCACGGTCGGGCCGGTCCAGCCCGGGCTGGGGTGCACCGCGACGCCGACGGGCTTGTCGACCACGACGATGTCGTCGTCGTCGTGGATGATGTCCATACCCTCGACCCGCTGCGGCACCACCTCGACCGGCGCCGCCGGCGGCGGTAGGTCGACGTCGAGCCACGACCCCGCCCGGACCCGGTCCGACTTGGCCGGCTCGGCGCCGTCGACCAGCACCTGGCCGGACCTCACCAGTTCGGCGGCGCGGCTGCGCGACAGGCCGAACAGGCGGGCCAGGGCCGCGTCCAGCCGTTCGCCCTCCAGTCCCTCCGGAACGGGCACCGTGCGGCGGCCGGTCACTCCTTCTCGCCCGCCTCCGAGCGCGGCCGCTGTCCGTCGTAGGTGACGCCCCGCAGGCTGAGCACCCCGATCAGCAGCGCCCCTGCGACCACGGAGGCGTCCGCGACGTTGAATACCGGCCAGTTCGGCAACTCGAGGAAGTCGACCACGTGGCCGCGCAGCGGGCCGGGGTCCCGCAGCATCCGGTCGACCAGGTTGCCGACGGCTCCGCCGAGCATCCCGCCGAGCGCGATCGCCCACGGCACGCTGGTCAGGCGGCGGCTCATCGTCAGGATCACCGCGATCACCGCGATCACGATGAGCACCAGGACGACGGTGAGGCTCGACCCGATGCCGAACGCGGCGCCCGGGTTGTGGACCAGCCGCAACCGGAGGACGCCGTCGACGACGGGCACCACCCGGCCGCCGTCCAGGGCGGAGAGCGCCATCGCCTTGGTCACCTGGTCCGTCACGGCCACCGCGCCCGCGACGGCGAGCAGAATCCCCAGCCGGCGGCGACCCCCAGGGAGCCCCGTCGCCTGGCGACCGGTCAGCGACGCTCCTCGCGTTCCCTGCATGTCATGCACAGCGTCGCCCGCGGGAAGGCCTGCAGCCGCGCCTTGCCGATCGGGTTGCCGCAGATCTCGCACTCGCCGTAGGTGCCGTTGTCGATCCGCGCGAGGGCGCGCTCCGTCTGGCCGAGGATCTCGCGGTGGCTGGCCGCGAGGGACATCTCGTGCTCGCGCTCGAAGGTCTTGGAGCCGGTGTCCGCCTGGTCCTCGCCGCCGACGTCGGTGCTGGTGCGCAGCATCTCCGCGATGCCGTCCTCGGCTTCGCTGATCTCCTGGCGCAGCCGGGCGGCCTCGACGCTGAGCAGTTCGCGCACCTCGGCGAGCTCCTCTTCGGTCCACGGCTCCTCGCCCGCGCGCACCGCGAGTTGATGGGGGTCGACGTTGAGGGCCCGCGCCGTCGAGCCGCCGCGCGGCTTGGACGTGTTGGCCGCCGGCTTCTTCTTGTTGTTGGCCGCCGCCTGGCTGTTGCCGGACGACTTCTTCGCCGCCTTCTTGGCCGGCGCCTTCTTGGCCTTCCCACCGGATCCGCCGACCGAAGCCGACGTCTTGCCGGAGGCAGACTCCCTCGCCGCCACGACGCGGCGCTCCTCAGCAGGACGGGCGCCGTCCGAGGTCTGCTCGCCATTGCCAGCCATGGCGGCCTCCTTGCCTTCGAGTGATCGTTGAGTCCCGTGAGAATAGGGTGCCCGACGCCGCCAAATCAACGGGAGGCACGTCCGCGCAGCACGCGCAGGCGTTCATCCAGCCCGTCGGATCCGGACACTTCCAGCACCTTCGTGCGGCTTTTCGCACCCGAGATGAGACGAACGTCACGCCGCCTCACACCGAGCGCCTCCGCGACCGCCACCAGGGCGGCCTCCGTGGCCTTGCCCTCCGCCGCGCGCGGCCGGACGGCGACGGCCAACGCTTCACCGTACGCACCTCCTACCCGGGTCGAGGCTGCTCCGGGCTTGACTCGGATCGTCAGCCGCGTCACAGCCATGTCGCACCATCTTCGTGCAACTCCGCCGACCCGGTCAGGTGTTCCACCCGATTGAGCGCCAAGCTGTCACCGGCCGGCCCGGCGGCGCCGCGAAGGCGCGCGGGCACCCTCCCGCACCCGGGGTGGCGGCACGTCGACAGCCGCGTCACCCGGTCGAAGCGCGCCTGCGGCCACCCGGCCGAGTCGGCCGAGCGTCAGCGCTCGTCGTCCTCGAGCAGGCTCGCCACCGAGCGCAGCGATCCGCCGCCACCGGTGGTGGTGGTGGAGTTCGAACTGCCGTCCGGGGACGACGCCGAGTGGTTGGCGCTCGCATTGCCCCCGGAGTTGCCGCTGGGAGCCGGGTTCGCGCCGCCGCTCGGCGCGGGTGCCGAGTTGCCGCTGTAAGCCTGGGACGAGTTGCCACCGGGGGCAGCCGGGCTTGCGTTGCCGCTCGCATACGCGGCGCCGGACGCCTGCCCGCCGGCGGGCGCCTGATCGGACGCCTCGTCGTCGGCGGCGGGACCGCTCGCCTGCCCGACCGGCACCGGGACCTCGTCGACCGCTCCGGTCTCGAGCTTGCGCAGTTCGGACTGCAGGTAGGCCTTCAGCCGGCTGCGGTACTCCCGCTCGAAGTCGCGCAGTTCGTCGCGCCGGCGCTCGAGCTCCGCGCACTCGGCCTCCAGCGCGCCGAAGGTCTCCTGCTTGCGCTGCGCAGCCTCCTGCTCCATCGCCTCGGCCCGCTGCCGCGCCTCGGACTCGATCTTGCTTACCTTGGCCTTGATCTCGGCGTCGATCTTCTCCGCGCGCTGCCGGGCGTCGGACAGCAGCCGTTCGGCCTCCTCCTTCGCGTCGGCCACGAGCTCGTCGGCCGTCTTCTGCGCCAGGGCAAGCACCTTGGCAGCGGCGTCGGACGGCGGACCGTCGCCCTGGCCGGCGGCCGCGGCGACCTCGGCGACCGATGGCGCAGCGGGTGACGCGGGTTGCTTCGGGGTCTCCTCCTGGCGCGACGGCAGGCTCTCCGCCGCCGCCAATCCCCCGCCGCGTGTCACCGCTGCAAGCTTGTCGCGCAAGTCCTCGTTCTCGCGGTGCAACCGCTCCAACTCGGCCTGCACCTCGTCCAGGAAGTCGTCGACTTCCTCCATGTCGTAGCCCTCTTTGAGGCGTACCGTCGCGAACTGCTTGTCCTGGACGTCCTGAGGCGTCAATGGCATAGCGTCACCCCTGGGTTGTGCGGTCAGACGTCACCGTACCCCCTCATCGCAGTGATCCCACAACCGAGAGAGCAATTTGGACCCCGATGATGAGGATGATGAACGCAAGGTCGAGCGCGATCGACCCCAACCTGAGCGGTGGCACGTACCGCCGGATGAACCGTAGCGGTGGATCGGTCACCGTGTAAATCGGCTCGAGGATCACGAGCAGCAACCCTCGTGGCTGCCAGTCCCGGGAGAAGACCTGGATCCAGTCGGAGACCAGGCGCCCCAGCAACGCGATGAAATACAGCCACAGCAGCACATAGAGCAGACTGGCAATGGCGGACACGGACAACGAACCTACCTGAAGACGGGCCGAATCGGCAGCATCGACCCCGCCACTAGACTGGAAGACAACCGACCCCGCCCCTGATGAGGCCGATGAGTCAGCAACCGGCACGGGAGATGCGCCGAACCCGCCAGCGCGCGGCCATCGACGAGGTCCTCGACCAGATCGACGACTTCACCAGCGCCCAGGAGTTGCACGCCATGCTGCGGGCGCAGGGGTCCAAGATCGGTCTCGCCACGGTGTACCGCACCCTGCAGGCCATGGCCGACGACGGCCGGGTGGACGTCATCCGGGCCGATTCCGGTGAGGCGGTGTACCGCCGCTGCGGGATCGACACCCACCACCATCACCTGGTCTGCCGTTCCTGCGGCGCGGCCGTCGAACTGGCGCGGCCCGCCGTCGAGGCGTGGACCGCGCAGGTCGCCCAGGAGCACGGCTACACGGACGTGACCCACACCGTCGAGATCTTCGGGTACTGCCCCCGCTGCGCCACGTAGCCCGGTGGCAACCGCTAGGACTGGTTGAAGAAACCGCCGCTCGCGATCCGTGCGCGGTCCTCCGCGGTCACCTCCACGTCCGCGGGCGAGAGCAGGAACACCTTGGCGGTCACCCGGTCGATGCTGCCGCGCAGGCCGAAGATGAGGCCCGCTGCGAAGTCGACCAGCCGCTTGGCGTCCACGTCGTCCATGTCCGAGAGATTCATGATCACCGGCGTGCCGTCGCGGAAGTGCTCCCCGAGCGCCCGCGCATCGTTGTACGTCCGCGGGTGCAGGGTCACGATCCGTGCCGACTCCACGGTCGTCCGGCCCGCGGACGCGACCACCCGCGGGCGGCGTTCGTTGATCGACGCCACCGACGCCTGCCGCTCCTCCCGAGCGTCGCGCACGGCCTCGGGCCCGCCATGGACGTCGCCCATGTCGTCGAAGGCCTCGCCGGCGTAGTCGTCGAACTCGTCGTCATATTCGTCGTAGCGACCTTGGTCCTCGACAAGGCCGAGGTATGCCGCAACCTTGCGCATCGCGCCGGCCATGCTCCGCAGTCCTCCAAGGCGTGGGCGTCCGGTGTGCGGAAACTCCCGCACTCCTGACCCTAGACCCGCGAAGGCCGCTCACCGAGGATTGCGGAGCCGACACGCAGGTGTGTCGCACCATGGGCGACGGCCGCCTCGAGGTCGCCGCTCATCCCCGCCGACACCCAGTCCGCGCCCGGATGCCGCCTCCGCACCGCCGCAGCGACCCCGGCGAGGCGCTCGAACGCCGGGGACGGGTCCGCGCCGAGAGGCGCCACCGCCATCACCCCCGCGAGCCGCAGGGCGGGGCTGCCGGCGATTCCGTCGGCGACCGTCATCACGTCCGCGCCCGCGGCGCCGCCGCGGCCCGGCGCGTCGTCCAGCGAGACCTGCACGAGGCAGTCGACGCGCCGCCCGGCGGCCTCCGCCCCGCGGGCCAGCGCGCTGACCAGCCGCACCCGGTCGACCGAGTGCACCACGGAGGCGTACCCGGCCACCGCGCCCGCCTTGTTGGTCTGGAGTTGGCCGACGAAATGCCAGCGGACCGGGAGACCGGCGCACTCGGCGACCTTGGCCGCCGCCTCCTGGTGCCGGTTCTCCCCGATGTCGGTCACGCCGAGATCGGCGAGCAGGCGCACGTCCGAGGCCGGGAACGTCTTGGTCACCACGATCACCGTCACCCCGGCCGGATCGCGCCCCGCGCGGTCGCACGCCCGCTCGACGCGCTCCCGGACGGCCGCCAGCCCGGCCGCCAGCTCGTCGCGCCGCGTCACGGCGCCAACCATGCCAGCCCGGCGAACCGCCCGGTCACCCGGTCGCGGCGGTACGAGTACAGCCCCGGATCCTCGATGGTGCAGCCGGACAGCCGGACCGCCGCGACGCCCGCTGCGCCAAGCTGCGCCTCGACCCCGGCGGCGACGTCCACGGCCGCACCGCCGGACCTCGTGGTCGACCACGCGTCCGGCACGACCGCCGCCACCTCCGCGCGCAGCGCGTCCGGGACCTCGTAGCACCGCCCGCACACGGACGGGCCGACCCGTGCGATGATCTCGCCCGCACCGGCGTCACGCATCGCGGCCACCACCGCCGGGACGACACCGGCCACCAGGCCGACCCGGCCGGCGTGCGCCACGCCCACGACACCGGCCGCCACGTCGCCCAGCAGCACCGGGACGCAGTCGGCGACGAGCACCGCCAGGGCC
>JBMCTR010000106.1:0-6183 GCA_048622955.1 Actinomycetota bacterium | reverse complement strand
CGCGTCGTCGCCGTCGGGTGCTGCCGCCTCCTCGGTGTCGTCGCCGCCGCAGGCAACGAGCAGCAGGGCCGCTGACAGCGCCACTGCAACGTGCCGATGTCGTCTAGGCCTGGTCCGTGCCATGGCTGTCCCTCCCTGGCGTCCGGCCCCCGCCCTCCCGGCGCCGTCCTAAGTGTTCGTATGGCGCACTAGAGTTCGATTAGTGATACTAGTGAGGGGGGTCACAGCCGTCAATGGGCCACGGAATCACACTCTCGTAACGCCTGGACGGGCATCCACAGCGGCTGGCGGACCGGCGGCTCGGGGAGAGGTCTCCGGGCTGTGGACCCAGGGCGAGTCCAGACCTAACCGGCGGTGTCGGCGGGCTGCTCGCGCTTGATCGACCGGAAGATGCTCGCTCGCAGGCGGGTGAACTCGGGAAGCTCCTTGGTCTCCACCTGGTCCCGCGGCTCGGGCAGGTTGACCTCGAGGATCTGGTCGACCTTCGTGGGTGCTGAGGTGAGCACCACGACCCTGCTGCCGAGGTAGACGGCCTCGTCGATGTCGTGCGTCACGAACAGCACCGTGGCGCCGTACTGAGCGCGGATGCGCAGGACCAGATCCTCGAGGTCGGCGCGGGTCTGCGCGTCGACCGAGGCGAACGGCTCGTCCATCAGGAGGATCTCCGGCTCGTAGGCCAGGGCCCGGGCGATCGCCACCCGTTGCTGCATGCCGCCGGACAGCTCCCACGGGTAGCGGTCGATGAACCCGGTCAGGCCCACCGACTCCACCGCCTCCTCCACGAGCTTGGTGCGCTCGGACTTGTCCAGGCTCTTGTGCCGCAGCGGCAGCTCGATGTTGTGGCGGACCGACATCCACGGCAGCAGGGAGCGGCTGTACTCCTGGAAGACGAAGCCAACCTGCTCGGGCGGCGCCTCGACCGGCTGCTCGTCGAGGAGCACCCGGCCGGACGTCGGCTTGAGCAACCCGGCGATGCATCTCAGCAAGGTCGTCTTGCCGCACCCCGAGGGCCCCACCACGCAGAGGAAATCGCCCTCGTGCACGGTGAAGCTGATGTCCGCAAGCGCGTGGGTGACGCGGTCGCCCTCCCCGTAGCTCTTGCTGAGTTGGGTGACTTCGAGCATCCAGACCTTCCTCGCTGTCTCACTGAAGTGCGCTCGCCCGGGCGCCGCGGTGCCATTTGAGCACCCACCGTTCCACCAGAGCGAACCCGGCGTTGAGTACATAGCCAAGCACGCCGAGCAGCAGGATCCCCGACCACATCTCGGGGATGTTGAACGAGCGCTGGGATTGCAGGATGAAGAACCCGATGCCGCTCGTGCTCGCCACCATCTCGCTGATCACCATGAGGATCAGCGCCAGCGACAGCGCGGTCCGCATGCCGGCGAACACCTGCGGGAGCGCCGCCGGCCAGATGACCCGCAGCAGTCGCTGCATGCCGCCCACCTGGTAGACGCGCGCGGTCTCCAGCATGGTGTGGTCCACGCCGCGCACCCCGTCGATGGTGTTGAGCAGGATCGGCCACAGGCCCACCACGGCGATGATGAAGACCTTCATCACGTCCCCGACGCCGAGCACGAGAATCGCGAACGGCAGCAGCGCCGGCGGCGGGATGGCCCGGACGAACTCGACGATCGGCTCGCTGACCCGCCGCGCCACGGTCGACAGGCCGAGCACCGTCCCGACCGGGATGCTCACCGCCACCGCGATGCCGAAGCCGGCACCGAGCCGCGCGAGGCTGGGTGCGACGTCGCTGGCGACCCGCTCGAACAGCCAGGTGTCCGCGAACGTCGTCAGGATGTCCTCGAGCGGAGGGAAGTAGAAGTTGCCGGCCGCAGCGGACCAGACCCACCAGATGACGACGACCGCCACCGGGACGACCAGTTCCAGCAGGAACATCAACAGGGTGCGCTGCAGCCGTCTCACAGCGCACCGCCTTCGACGGTCCGCTGCGAGGGGTGCCAGTGCAGCACGCGCCGCTCCACCCGCGTGAACAGGCTGTTCAGCACCCACCCCAGCAGGCCCGTCGCGATCGTCAGCGCGTACATGAGCTCGGTGGCCGTGCCGATCCGGGCCTCATTGATCTCCCGGCCGAGACCGGGGGAGCCGATGACCAACTCGGCGGTCACCGCCAGGATGAGCGAGACCGCCGAGGAGATGCGCAGGCCGGTCGCGACGTACGGCACGGCGCTCGGCAGGATCACCCTGGTCAGCCGCTCGGTGCGGCGCAGCTTGAACACGCGGGCGGTTTCGAGCGCCAGCGGGTCGACGTCCTGCATGCCGTACAAGCTCTGGATCATCACCGGCCAGAAGGCGGCGAAGGCCGCGAGGAACACCTTGCTCTCGAGGCCCACGCCGTAGATCAGGATCGCCAGCGGGATCAGTGCCACCGACGGGATCGGGCGCAGGAACTCGACGATGACCCGGAACGCCCGGTACCGCAGCCGGCTGGTGCCGAGGATGATGCCGACCGGGATGCCCAGCCCGCCCGCGATGCCGAGCCCGAGCGCCCAGCCCTGGAGGGTGTTCCCGACGGCCACCCAGAAGGCCCCCTCGCCGAGTTGCCCGACGAGGGTGACGAAGATCTGGGAGACCGGAGGAAAGTACTGGCTGGGCAGCACCTCGGTCCGGGAGGCCAGTTCGGCCAGCACCAGGATGGTGGCGACACCGGCCCACGTCTGAGCGAGCGCCCGGCCGCGGTCGGCGGTCCACCGCGTGCGCAGGCCCGGTGCCACTCGCCGACGGAGTGGCACCGATCCCGAGCGCGCCATCAGCTTCCGCCGGGCGTCCAGATCATCTCCTCCACGTTCGGCGCCTCGTCGATGAGGCCGTACTGCACGCTGAGCTCACCCATGAGCTCGATCGACGGCTGGTTCAGATCGGTGCTCCACTGGGCGAGCCGGACCTCGGGGATCAGGTCTTCCGGAATCCGAGTGTAGGTACCCAGCGTCTCGCGGACCGCCTCCGGGTTCTCGGCCGCGTACTCCAGCGAACGGTTCATGGCGCTCTGGAACCGCTCCACGACATCCTCGTTCCCGTCGATGTAGTCCTGCATCGCGAAGTACGTGGCGACGGTGAGGCTCGGCTCCGTCGCGTGCAGGGGTGCGACGATCGGCCGGGCGCCGCTCTGCCGCGCGATCGTGTCGAACGGCTCGACCACGTAGATCGCGTCCACGTCGCCCTGCTCGAGCGCCGCGTTGGCCTCGGGGAACGGCACCTCGACGAAGGTGAGCTCCGAGTTGTCGGCCCCGAGCTGCTCCAGCGAGTACCGGGCGGTCACCTCGGTGATGTTCTGCAGCGTGTTGAGGCTGATCGTCCTGCCCTCGAGGTCCTCGGCGGTCTCGATGTCGCTGTCCTCGCGCACCCAGATGTGCGCCCAGGCGTTCTCCTCCTCCTCGGCTTCCTGGACCCCCTGCGCGACGATGCGCACCGGCAGGCCCTGGCTCGCGGCGATCAGCATCGACGTGGTGTTGGAGAACCCGAACTGCAGGTCGCCGCTCTGCACGGCAGGCAGGATCTCGGCGCCGCCGGCGAACTCCTGGGTCTCGACGCTGAGGTTCTCCTCCTCGAAGAACCCCTCGCTGATCCCGAGGTAGAGGGGCGCGACGTCGGCGATCGGGATCACGCCGACGGTCAGGTCGACCATCTCCTGGTCGGCTTCCTCCTCGGCGGCGCCGTCTTCGCCGGTCTCCTCGTCGGGAGCCTCCTCCTCGGTGGCGTCCTCCTGCGCCGCGTCGTCCTCGTCGCCGTCCCCGCCGCAGGCGGCGGCCAGGACGCTCAGGGCGCCGGCCAGCGCCAGCACCCGAAGATACGAAGCGCGTCGGCGCCCCGTCATGTGTTGCCGTGTCATCTGCTGATCCTCCCTGTAGCCCCCGGCCGGGTCGGACCGATGGACTCTGTTCGTATAACGCACTTATGTTCGCGTTACGAGCGTAGCGATGGCTTTCTCAGGCCGTCAACGCGGGGTGCCGTCACACTCTCGTAACGGCTGTCCGGGAGCTCAGAGCCGGTCGACGTCGTTCGAGATCTCGTGCGCCGTGTCGAGCAGCGGGGGCAGCAGGTCCTTGCGGATGAGCTCGGCCGGTCCCCGGCTGATGTGGGCGGAGACGTTGATCGCGGCCAGCACGCGTCCCTGCTTGCCGCGGATCGGAGCGGCCATCGACCGCAGCCCGACCTCGAGCTCCTCGTCGACGAGGCAGTATCCGTCCGAGCGCACCTGGTCCAGGATCTCCCGCAGCCGCTCCGGGTCGGTGACCGTCCGCGGCGTGAGCGGCTCCAACCGTGCGGTGGCGAGGTAGGAGTCCAGCCAGTCCGAGGGCTGGTGCGCCAGCAGCACGCGTCCCATCGACGTGGCGTAGGCGGGGAAGCGGGTGCCGACGCTGATCGTGACGCTCATGATGCGCTTGGTCGGCACGCGGGCGACGTAGACGACCTCGCCGCCGTCGAGCACGGCCATCGAGCACGACTCGTGCACCCGCTCCACGAGCCGCTCCATGGCGGGCAGCGCCAGCTCCGGGAGCGTGAGGCTGGACAGGTAGGAGTAGCCGAGCTCCAGCACCCGGGGGCCGAGGGAGAACCGCCTACCGTCGGTGCGCACGTACTCCAGCTCGACGAGGGTGTGCAGGAACCGGCGGGCGGCCGCCCGGTTGAGGCCGGTCATGCGGGCGACGTCGCTCAGGGAGAGCTCGGGGTGGTCGGCGTCGAACGCGCGGATGACGGCGAGGCCGCGGGCGAGCGACTGGACGAACGTGGGTCGGGGCTCGGTCACGTCGAGGCTCCGGGCGGGTTGAGGGCACCTTCGTCGATCAGCGCCTCCTGCGCCAGGGCGAAGGCGCGGTTGGCGACCGGCACGCCGGCGTAGATCGCCAGCTGCAGGAGGACCTCGGCGATCTCGTCCACGGTGACGCCGTTGCGCAGCGCCGCGCGCACGTGCATGACGAACTCGCGGTCGTGCCCCAGTGTCGCCAGCATCGCGAGGGTGAGGAGGCTGCGGGTGCGCCGCTCGAGGCCGGGACGGGCCCAGATCTCGCCCCACGCGTAGCGGGTGATCAGTTCCTGGAAGTCCGCGGTGAACGACGTGGTGCCGGCGACGGCGCGGTCGACGTGCTCGTCCCCGAGGACGGCGCGGCGCACCTGCATGCCGGCGGTGTGGCGGTCCTGCTCGTCCACTGTCCTCTCGTCCTCCCGGGCTTCGTCGGCGTGTCGAACGGCAATTGCATGATCGGCGGGGTCTAGTTCCCAAGGAAGTGGTCGACGAGCAGGGTTCCTACTTCCTCTGGGCGTTCGAGACTTGCTAGGTGGGCAGCGTCCGGGACGACCTCGAGGCGGGCGGGCCCGGAGACACCCTCGACCACGGTGCGGGAGTGTTCGACGGGCGTCGCGGGGTCGTCGGTTCCGGCGATCGCGAGGGTCGGGGCGCGCACGTGGCTCAGCACGGGCCGCAGGTCCATGGTGGCAATGGCCTCGCAGCAGCCCGCGTAGCCCTCCGGCGGGACGCTGAGCAGGTCGGCCCGGATGTTCTTCGCCTGCGGCGAGTCCTGGAAGCCAGGGGTGAACCACCGGCTCAGCACGGTGTCTGCCACCGCCTCCATCCCCGATCGCCGCACTGTCGTCGCGCGGTCCAGCCAGGTCTGGGCGGGCGGGAGGTAGGCCGACGATCCGACGATCGCCAGCCGGTCGACCAGGTGCGGGTAGCGGGCCGCCAGCTGCAGCCCGACCATGCCGCCCAGGGAAAGCCCCGCCACGTGCGCACGCTCGACGCCGATCTCGCTCAGCAGGCCCGCCAGCGAGCTCGCCAGGCCGGCCAGCGAGTAGGGCCCCGGGGGCACGGCCGACTCGCCGTGGCCCAGATGGTCGTAGCGCACCACCCGGAATTGCTCGGTGAGCATCGGCAGTTGCGGGTCCCAGGCGGTCCGGGTCGTGCCGAGCGAGCTTCCGAGCACGACGACGGGTGCGTCTTCGGGGCCCTGGACGTCGTAGCCCAACTCGTGTGTGGTCACAACTCCTCCTGCGGTCGTTCGGCATGTCTGCGCAGGGCACGGTCGACGAGCGTGCCGGCGGCGCCGGTGTGGCCGACCGGGTCCAGCAACCCGACGATCTCATCCTCCGTCATGGCCGCGGCAACCCGCGGGTCGGCGTCGCGCAGCGCCGCGGCGAGGTCGGCTCCGCCGTCCGGCGCGGCGT
>JBMCTR010000105.1:0-6193 GCA_048622955.1 Actinomycetota bacterium | reverse complement strand
GTCCGCGGACCTGCCGCGGCACGGGCCCGCCTGCCGAACGTGATCGAACGCCGGCCCGCCTCAGCCGCTGGTGAGCCAGGCCCGGCCGACCTCCTCTTCGCGCCTGGCGCCCACCAGCAGACCTTCACGGAGCGCGTCCTCGATCTTGCCGCCCACGAGCGGCACCGATGCCTTGATGGTGGCGTCGACCGTCGTGACGGTGGCCCCGCCGTCCCGCTCGAGCCGCATGGTGCCCCGCAGGGTGACCGGCTTGCCCACCATGTCGATGGCGATGGTGCCGTGCCGCGTCCCGTCGGAGGCGGCCGGCCGCCACACGTCCGTCTGGTCGAGATCGATCGTCTCGCCCACGAACCGCCGGAGGAAGTCGGGCACGTCCGGGGGCATCTGGCGCAGCAGCCGGATGGTGACCTCGTCGCCCGCGCGCGTGACCGACGCGCGGTGGCTGATCGCGTTGGCGGCCCGTACCTTGCGGGCGATGTACTCCTCGTCGACGAACATGGCGAACACGGTCGCCGGGTCGGCGTCGAAGCGCAGCTGGGTTCGCAGGTCCATGGCTCACCATCCTCGCGCACCGGTGCCCGGAGCCAATCCGTATGGTGGCGACTGTGACACCCGACGACAATGCCGCGCGGCCACCGTCCGCCCGCTTCGGTGAGGACGGCGCGCGGCTGACGTACGGCAACTACCTGCGGCTTGAGGCCCTGCTCGATCAGCAACGGCTGCTGTCCGACGCCCACGACGAGTTGCTGTTCATCACGATCCACCAGGTGTACGAGCTGTGGTTCAAACAGCTGCTGTTCGAGCTGGAGTCCGCCCGCGACGCGATGTCGGACGGCCAGCTGTGGTGGGCGCGGCACCTGCTCAGCCGGGTCCACGAGATCGAGCGGATCCTGATCGAGCAGATCGGGGTGCTCGAGACGATGACGCCGCAGGACTTCCTGGAGTTCCGCGAGCGCCTCGCGCCCGCGTCCGGGTTCCAGTCGGTGCAGTTCCGCGAGCTGGAGTTCCTGTCCGGCGCCAAGGACGAGGGCTTCGTCAAGCTGTTCCGCGGTCTGAACGACGACGAGCGGGCGCGGCTGGCCAAACGGCTGGAGGAGCCGACGCTGTGGGACGCGTTCGTCCAAGTGCTGCGCGACCGCGGCCTGCCGGCGGAGACGGACGGGGACATCCGCGACAGCCTGCTCACCGCCGCCCGCGACCGGGCCACCTACCAGGAGATCTGGGAGCTCGCCGAGGGCCTGCTCACCCACGACGAGGCCGCGGCGGGCTGGCGCGCACGGCACATCACCATGGTGGAGCGAATGATCGGGACCAAGACCGGCACCGGCGGGTCGTCCGGCGCCAGCTACCTGCGCAGCCGGCTCGACCTGCGCTACTACCCCGTGCTGTGGGAGCTGCGTTCCTGGCTCTGACCGCCGAGGGCGACTAGGGTCGGAGTAGCCGTACGACGAGGTGCGGGGGTCGCGCCGCGGCGGCCGACGAGTGTCCGGGAGCTGAACCGAGCATGCGCAACCGGCTTGACGATGCGAAGTCCGATCTCATCGCAAGGTCTGCGGGGGTGGCCGAGCGGGGCCGGCGGCAGGCCGACGACGAGGCGCTGCTGAAGCGCTACTACCGGCATGTCGCTCCCGAGGACCTCGTCGACCGGAATCCCGTCGACGTGTACGGCGCGGCGGCCTCGCACCGGCGGATGGCCGCAGAGCGGCCGCAGGGCACCGCCGCCGTCCGCGTCTACACCCCCTCGGTGGACGAGCACGGGTGGTCGTCCGGCCACACTGTCGTCGAGATCGTCACCGACGACATGCCCTTCCTCGTGGACTCGGTGACGATGGCGCTGGGTCGGATGGAGCGCAACATCCACCTGGTCGTCCACCCCCAGCTCGTCGTCTGCCGCGACGTCAGCGGCAGCCTGCTCGACATCCTCGACATGGACGACTCGGACCCGAGGGTCAACGAGCGCTCCGACGCGATCGTCGAGTCGTGGATCCACATCGAGATCGACCGCGAGCCCAACCCGGATGAACTGCAACGCATCGACAGCGAGTTGCGGCGGGTCCTGCGCGACGTCCGGGAGGCGGTCGAGGACTGGCCCCGGATGCGGCTGCGCGCCGAGGAGATCGCCGACGAGCTGGCCAAGAACGAGCTCCCCGTCCCGGAGGAGTCCGCCGCCGAGGCCGAGGAACTGCTCCGGTGGCTGGTCGACAACCACTTCACGTTCCTCGGCTACCGCGAGTACGCCGCCGAGCGGCGGGACGGCACGCCGGTCCTGCGGCCGGTCACCGGCACCGGGCTGGGCATCCTGCGCGGCGACGAGGAGCTCTCGTCCGCCAGGCTTCCGGCCGACGCCAGCGACGCGCAGCTGCTGGTGCTCACCAAGGCGAACTCCAAGGCCACCGTGCACCGCGACGCGTACCTCGACTACGTCGGCGTGCGGTCGTTCGACGCGTCCGGCGAGGTGACGGGGGAGCGGCGGTTCCTCGGGCTGTTCACCTCCGCGGCGTACTACGAGAGCGTGCTGCGGATCCCGGTGCTGCGGCGCAAGGCGCGGCAGGTGCTCGAGCTGTCCGGGCTCGCTCCGACGAGCCACTCCGGCAAGGACCTGCTGCAGGTCCTGGAGACCTACCCGCGGGACGAGCTGTTCCAGACTCCCGTCGACGACCTCGCGTCCATCGCGATGGCCGTCGTCCACCTGCAGGAGCGGCGCCAGCTACGGATGTTCGTCCGCGCCGACGAGTACGGCCGCTTCCTGTCGTTCCTCGTCTACCTGCCGCGCGACCGGTACAACACCGAGGTTCGCGAGCGCATCCAGCGGCTGCTGCTCGACGCCACCGGGGGCAGGACCGTGGACTTCACGGTCAGCATCGGCGAGTCGCGGCTGGCCCAGGTGCACTTCGTGGTCCGGATGCCGCCGGACCGCGAGATCCCCGAGCTCGACGGCCCCGGGCTGGAGAAACAGCTGGTCGGCGCCACCCGGACGTGGAACGACGACTTCGCCGACATGCTCGCCGAGCAGCTGGGGGAGCAGGCGGTGGTGCAGCTCGCCCGCCGGTACAAGGACGCCTTTCCCGAGGCGTACAAGGAGGACTTCCCCGCCCGCACCGCGGTGGCCGACCTGCGCCGGCTCGAGGAGCTGCCCGCCGAGGACGGCCTCGGGATGAACCTGTACCAACCGGTCGGCGCGGCGGCCGACGAGCGGCGGTTCAAGCTCTACCGGACGGGCACGCCGATCTCGCTCACCCAGGTGCTGCCGATCCTGTCCCGGATGGGCGTCGAGGTCATCGACGAGCGGCCGTACGAGATCGAGCGCGCCGGGGACTCGGTGGCCTACATCTACGACTTCGGGCTTCGCACGGACGGGATGTGGGCGGGACAGCCCGAGGAGCTCAAGGGGCTGTTCCAGGAGGCGTTCTCCGCGGTGTGGACCGGGACCGCCGAGAGCGACGGGTTCAACGCGCTCGTGCTGCGGGCCGGGCTGTCGTGGCGCGACGCCTCGGTGCTGCGGGCGTACGCGAAGTACCTGCGCCAGGCGGGGTCGACGTTCAGCCAGGACTACCTGGAGGAGTCGCTGCGCACCCACGTGGAGATCGCCCGGATGCTGGTGGACCTGTTCGCCACCAGGTTCGACCCGGACCGCTTCGCGGACGGCGACGCGCGGGCCGCGCGGGCGGCGGAGATCGCCGAGCGGATCGAGGCCGCGCTCGACGAGGTCGCGAGCCTGGACCAGGACCGCATCCTGCGGGCCTTCCACACCCTGGTGCAGGCCACGCTCCGGACGAACTTCTACTGCTGCGACGAGGGCGGGGCGGCCCGTCCCGCGACCACGTTCAAGCTGGACCCGTCGGCGATCCCGGAGCTTCCCGAGCCGCGTCCGAGGTATGAGATGTGGGTGTACTCGCCGCGCGTGGAGGGCGTGCACCTGCGCTACGGCGCGGTCGCCCGCGGCGGGCTGCGCTGGTCGGACCGTAGGGAGGACTTCCGGACCGAGATCCTCGGCCTGGTGAAGGCGCAGGCGGTCAAGAACGCGGTGATCGTCCCGGAGGGCGCCAAGGGCGGGTTCGTGGCCAAGCGACTGCCCGACCCGTCCAACCGCGAGGCGTGGCTCGCCGAGGGCGTGGAGAGCTACAAGACGTTCATCCGCGCGATGCTGGACGTCACCGACAACCGCGCGGCCGACCGTACCGTCGTCCCGCCGGAGCGGGTCGTCCGGCACGACGGCGACGACCCGTACCTCGTGGTGGCCGCCGACAAGGGCACGGCGACGTTCAGCGACATCGCCAACGAGGTGTCCGCGGAGTACGGGTTCTGGCTTGGCGACGCGTTCGCCTCCGGCGGCTCCGCGGGGTACGACCACAAGGGCATGGGCATCACCGCCCGCGGGGCGTGGGAGTCGGTGAAGCGGCACTTCCGCGAGATGGGCCGCGACTGCCAGACCGAGGACTTTACGTGCGTCGGCGTCGGCGACATGTCGGGGGACGTGTTCGGCAACGGGATGCTGCTGTCGCGGCACATCCGGCTGGTCGCCGCCTTCGACCACCGGCACATCTTCCTCGACCCCGACCCGGACGCCGCGAGCTCGTACGAGGAGCGGCGCCGGCTGTTCGAGCTGCCGAGGTCCACCTGGGCAAGCTACGACGAGACGCAGATCAGCGAGGGCGGCGGCGTCCACCCGCGTACTGCGAAGTCGATCGCCCTGACGCCGGAGGTGAGGCATCGGCTCGGCATCGACGAGAGCATCGAGGAGATGACCCCGGCCGAGCTGATCCGGGCGATCCTGCGGGCGCCGGTCGACCTGCTGTGGAACGGTGGCATCGGGACCTACGTCAAGGCCGGCACCGAGACGCACGCCCAGGTCGGCGACAAGGCCAACGACGCGGTGCGGGTGAACGGGTCCGAGTTGCGGTGCGCCTGCGTCGGCGAGGGCGGCAACCTGGGACTCACCCAGCTCGGCAGGATGGAGTACGCGCTGGCCGGCGGCCGGGTGAACACCGACTTCATCGACAACTCCGGGGGTGTGGACACCTCGGACCACGAGGTGAACATCAAGATCCTGCTCGACGGCGTGGTGCGGGACGGCGACCTCACCGAGAAGCAGCGCAACGAGCTGCTCGAGGACATGACCGAGGAGGTGGCGGAGCTTGTGCTGGCCACCAACTACAACCAGAACCTCGCGCTGGCCCAGTCCCTGGCGCAGGCGGCGAACCTGCTGCACGTCCACCGCGCGTACATCAACCGGATGGAGGCCGACGGCCAGCTGGACCGCTCACTGGAGTTCCTGCCCACCGACAAGCAGCTCAACGAGCGGATGCACGCCGGCCAGGGACTGACCGCGCCGGAGTCGGCCGTGCTGCTGGCCTACACGAAGAACACCATGCAGGCCGAGTTGACCGAAACCGACCTGCCGGACGATCCGTACCTGGGCAACGCGCTGCACGCCTACTTCCCGGCGCCCATCCGGGACCGCTACGCCGACCGCATCGATGCCCACCCGCTGCGGCGGGAGATCATCACGATGATGGTGGTCAACGAGATGGTCAACGAGGCGGGAACGACGTTCGCATTCCGGCTCGGCATGGAGACCGGCGGCTCGACCGAGGACCTGGCCCGCGCGCACACTGTGGCCAGCGTGATCTTCCAGATGCCCGAGCTCCTGGCCGCGGTGAGCAGCCTGGACACCCAGGTGCCCACGGACCTGCAGACCAAGATGCGGTTGGACGGACGCAGGATCGCCGAGCGGGCGAGCCGCTGGCTGCTGCTGAACCGCCGCCCGCCGCTCGACATCTCCTGGCAGATCGAGTTCTTCGCCGCGCCCATAGCCCGGCTGCTGGACATGTTGCCCGATGTGCTGGTCGGCTGGGAGTTGGACCTGTTCGTGGAGCGCCGGGACGAGTTGCTGGACGGCGGGGTGCCCGAGGACCTCGCGACACGGGTCGCGGTGCTGCCGCCGGCGTACGCCGGGCTCGGCATGGTCGAGAACACATTGCGCACCGGCACCGACCTGCTGGACGTGGCCAGGGTGCATTTCACGCTCGGCGAGTACCTCGACCTCGGCCGGCTGCTCGAGCGCATCGTCGCGCTGCCGCGGACCGACCGCTGGAAGACGATGGCGCGCGCGGCGCTGCGCGACGACCTGCACGCGGTGCACGCGGAGTTGACCGCTCAGGTCATCCAGTTCACCGAGGAGGGCCACGACCCC
>JBMCTR010000104.1:0-6193 GCA_048622955.1 Actinomycetota bacterium | reverse complement strand
GCGTGCCGGAGGTACGAGTGCAGCTCGTGCTCCTGAGTGAACCCGATCGCGCCGTGGATCTGATGGCCGAGCCCGAGCACTCGCTGGTAGGCCTCTCCGACCGCGGCCTTGGCCATCGACACCTCGGTCGCGGCGTCGAGTCCCTCGGCCAGCCGCCAGATCGCTTCGTAGGCGAGGAACCGTGCGCTCAGCACGTCGATCGCCATGTCGGCACAGTGGTGCTGCACCGCCTGGAAGCTCCCGATGGGCCGGCCGAACTGCTCGCGCTGGGTGGCGTAGTCCACCGTCATGTCCAGGACACGCTGAGCGCCGCCGACCATCTCCGCACAGGTGGCGGCGGCGCCGTATGCCGCGATCGCGTCCGCCACCGCGCGACCGCGCCCCACGCCGCCGAGGACCCGTCCGGAACTGACCGCGACACCGTCGAACTCGACGTGACCCAAGGGATCATGGCCGACGACATCAACAAGCGTATGGCGAATGCCGGGCGAGCCGGCGTCGACGACGAAGGCGGTGAGGTCCCCCGAGCCCGCACGGGCGACGACCAGGATCTCGCCGGCCGCGCCCGCGTACGGGACGAACTCCGCAGATCCGTCGAGCACGAAGTCGTCGCTCTTCCCGGCCGCGACGACGGACGTACCCGGCGAGCCCCAGCCACCCCCTGCGCCGTCCAGGACGTAGCTCATGACCCGTCCCTCGACCACGGCGCCGAGCCACTCCTTGCGCTGCTCGTCCGTACCGAACCGCAGGATGGGCATCGCGCAGCACACCGCGGTCGGGATGAACGGCGTCGGCACCTGGTGCGCACCCAGCTCCTCGGCCAGCAGGCACAGCTCCAGGAAGCCGTAGCCGACGCCGCCGTACGACGCCGGAAGCGCCAGCCCGGTCCAGCCGAGCCCGACGAGCTCTTCCCACAACCGCGTCGAGTAGCCCGGCGGGTCGCCGCCGACCGCCCGCGCGTCCGCCCGCGAGGCGCGGGCGTCCAGCAGCTCGCGCGCGGTGGCCTGGATGGTCTCCTGCTCCTCGGTGAGCGTGAGGTCCATCAGCGCTCCGGTGGGATCTTGTCCGACCGCACCCACACCCCGGGCCGCTCCTCCCAGAACAGCTGCACGAGGATCCCGCCGGTCTGCTTGGGGTGCAGGAAGGCGTGCCTCCACCGCGCGCCGTCGGTGACGCCGTCTGCGTCGTCGAACGGCTCGACGCCGTGCCGCCGGCACGCCTCCATGGCGCGCTCCCAGTCGGCCACCTCGAACGTCACGTGGTGCGCGGCGGGCCCGTTCCGGGCGAGGAACCGCTCGATGAACGAGTCCGCACCACGCGGCATGATCACTTCCCAGCAGATGCTGGACCCGGGGATGTTCAGTACCAGGTCGGCCATGTCCGGGTGCTCGTCGATCGGCGTACGCCACACCTGGACGAAGCCCGCCAGCCCGGCGTACCAGCGTGCCAGCTCGTCTCGGTCCCTGAACGCCTGGCAGACGTGGTCCAGCGCGACCACGCCGAGCGACCCGGCGTCCGGCTCGGCGGGCTCGGCGGGTACGGCGTCGTCGTCCCCGCACATCGCGAGCGTGCCCGGCCCCCGGATCCGGAACAGCACGCCCGGCCCGTGCTCCGGCGGGGTCAGCGACGCCTCGACCCAGCGGCCGGCGACCCCGTCGGTGGGCTTGATACCGCGCTCCTCGAGCTCGGCGACCGCGACGTCCAGGTCGGGGACCTCCACGCCGACGTGGTGTAGCCCGGGCCGACCGCCGTGCTCGTCCAGCCAGCTCCGCAGGGCCGAGTCCTGGCCGGACGGCGCGAGCACCATCCAGGTGTGCCCCCAGCTGCCCGGTACCGCCATCCGCACACCCCGGGTTCCGGCGTCCGGGTTGTCCCAGCGGTGCGTCGGCCGGAACCCGAACAGGCGGCGCAGCAGCTCCACCTGCGGCTCGGGGTCCGGAACCACCTGGGCGATGTGGTCGATCCGGTAGATCCGCATGACTGTCTCTCCGATCCGTGTCAGCTGGGGTGCGGCTCGATCCAGTCGTAGCCGTAGGTCACGAGCTCCTTGACCAGCCGGAGGTTGTAGCGGTTCATCGCCGCGATCCGCTCTGCCAGCTCCCCGACTCGCTCGTCGAACTCGTCGGCCGGGTACACGTCGTTGACCAGCCCGAGCCGCAGCGCCCGTTCGGCGTCCACTCGCACGCCGGTGAACAACAGCTCCTTGGCCCTCGCCTTGCCGATCCGCTCCGGCAGCCGCTTCACACCGCCCCATCCGGGTGCGGATCCGCCGTACTCCGGTTGGTCGGGGTCCTCGCCGCCCTCCATGAACTTCGGCTGGTACGGCGGACGGGCCGACAGCGTGATCTCGACCAAGCCGAGCTTCGCGTTGTCCGCGGCCACGATGAAGTCCGCGGCGAGCGCCAGCTCGAGGCCGCCCCCGACCGCGTACCCGTGCACGGCGGCGATGACCGGCACCGACAGCCGCTCCATCATGGCGAACGTCTTCTCGCCGAGCCGGCCCTGCTCGACCCGCTCCTTCTTGGTCAGCCCCTCCGACCAGTCGATATCCATGCCGGCACAGAACGCGCGCTCACCCGCACCGCGCAGCACGACCACGCACACGTCCTCGTCGTCGTCCACCTCGGTGAAGAACCGGCGAAGCTCGCTCATCGTCGTCGGTGTCAGCGCGTTGAGCTTGTCCGGCCGGTTCAGCGTGAGCCAGGCGACCCGCTCCTCGATCTTCACGTCCAGCGTCTCGTACACGTGCTCGTCCTCCAGTAGGGGTAATTGCCGGTCATGCCCGGGGCAGGTGCAGACCCCGCGTGGCGATGACGTTGCGCTGGATCTCGGACGTGCCGCCCAGGAACGTGGCGGCCACCGAGTCCATTCGCATGTGGGTGAATGCGGCACCGAGCGGCGCGCCGTCGCGCTGCCACAGCTGGCCGAACCGGCCGAACACCTTGGCACCGGTGCGCGCCAGCCGCTGGTGCAGCTCCGCACTGAACAGCTGGTTGACCGAGGCCTCGTAGCCGGGCACCTCTCCGGTGGCCTGCCTGGACACGGTGTACCGCGCCAGGTTGTACAGCATCCGGATCTCGGTGTAGCGCTGGGCGATCTCGTGGCGGAGCGCACCAAGGTCGTCCCGGAGATAGCGTCGCGCCTGCTCGCTCCGGGTGTACTCGATGAGCCGGGCGAGCGCCTGCTCGTATTTGATGGTGGCGCCGATGCCGGCCCGCTCGAAGCTGAGCGCGGTCATGGCGACGTACCAGCCGCGGTTCTCCTCACCGACCCGGTTGGCCACCGGTACGCGCGCGCCCTCGAAGAAGATCTCGCAGAACGGTGTGTCACCGCGGATGTCCTCGATCGGCCGGATCGTCACCCCGGGCGTCGTGGCGTCCACCAGTAGGAAGGTGATGCCCCGATGCGGCTTGTCGGCGTCCGGATCGGTGCGGACGAGTACGAACAGCCAGTCGGCGTACTGCCCGAGCGACGTCCACACCTTCTGCCCGTCGACCACGTAGTCGTCGCCGTCGCGGACGGCACGCGTGCGCAGCGAGGCCAGGTCGGAGCCGGAGCCCGGCTCGGAGAATCCCTGCGCCCAGGTGGTCTCGCCGCGTGCGATCACGGGCAGGTGCTCGGCCTTCTGCCGCTCGGTGCCGTGCTGGAGGAGTGTCGGGCCGAGCAGGAACGCGCCGATGCCGTTGACCGTGGGTACTCCGGCCCGCATCATCTCCTCCTGCAGGATGAACTCCTGCAGTGCGGACAGCCCGGCACCGCCGTACTCGGCCGGCCACTGCGGGGCGATCCAGCCCCGCTCGGCGAGCGCCGTCGCCCACCGCTGCGCCGCCTCCCGGCGCACCTGATCGCCGGACACCCGGTCGACCGGCCAGTTGTAGCCCAGGACGTCCTCCGGCTCGAGGCTGTGCTCAGCCTCGTGGTCTGGCACGTACTCGGGAGGGAACCGGTCGTGGATGAAGGCCCGTACCTCCTCCCGGAAGGCCGCCTCCTCAGGCGTGTCGGCCCAGTTCACGCGCTCTCCTCGCGCACCCGGGCCTCCCGGTCCCAGGTGGTGGGCGTGAGGCCGTGGTCACCGGCCTCGCGCAGCCGGTACTTGGCGACCTTGTCCGTCGGGGTGCGGGGCAGGGCGTCCACGAACTCCACGTAGCGCGGCAGCATCGATCGGGGCAGCCGCTCCTCGCAGAAGGCGACCAGCTCGGCCGGCTCCAGATCGTTGCCGGGCTGCAGTACGACGGCCAGCTTGATGTCCTCGTCCTCCAGCTCCGACGGTACGCCGATCGCCGCGCTCTCGAGGACCGCCGGATGCAGGTTGACCTCGGACTCGAGGTCGAAGGCGGAGATGTTCTCGCCGCGGCGGCGGATGGCGTCCTTCATCCGGTCGAGGAAGTAGTAGTACCCGTCGTCGTCCCGCCAGACCCGGTCGCCGGTGTGGAACCACATGTTCCGGAAGCAGCGCGCCGTCGCCTCCGGTGCTCCGTAGTAGCCGGTGGTGATCACGAACGGCTGCCTCGGGCGGACGACCAGCTCCCCCGGCTCTCCCGGGCCTACTTCCCGGTCGTGCTCGTCCAGCACGGCCACCTCGAACCGCTCCTCATGGGCTTGCCCACACGAGCCCGTGCGCCACTCGCCGTAGGGGCTGGCGGTGGCGATCCCGACCTCGGTGCTGGTGTATGTCTCTACCGACCGCACGCCGAAGCGTTCCCGCAGCGGATCGTCCAGGATCGACTTGCCCATGTAGAACGACTCCAGCGGGTGGTCCTTGTCCCGCGGGTCGGGCGACTGGTTGAGCAGGACCGGGATCATCGAGAACACGCTCATCGCGACCTGTGCGTCGAACCGGCGTACGTCGTCCCAGAACCTGGAGGCGCTGAACCGCTCGACGATCGCGATCTCGCTCCCGGACAGCAGCGCCGCCATCATGCCGTCCCACAGGCCGGCCGCGTGGAACAGCGGAAGTGGGCAGTAGACCGTCTTACCCCACCGGTCGAGGAAGTTCAGCGAGTCCAGAGCGCAGGTCAAGGCCAGCGCGTGCGGCACCATCGCGCCCTTGGACGGCCCGGTCGTGCCGGAGGTGTACATGATCGCCAGCAGGTCGCTGAACCCGACGTCGGAGCTCACCGGTTCGTCGCCGTGTCCCAGGAGAGCCGACATCGGCCCGGCCGGCACGCCCAGCCGGTCGAGGAGCACGTCCCCGGTCCCCTCGCTCCGGACCAGCACCCGGTCGAGGCCGGGCAGCCGATCGGCCAACGGCGGCAGCCGGTCGGCATATGCCGCATCGACGATCAGCGTCGAGGCGTCCGAGCTCGCGAGGACGTGCCGCAGCGGCTCGCCGCCGTACTCGACGTTGATCGGTACGGCGACCGCCCCCAGGCGCGCGAGTGCGAAGACCACGTGCACGATGTCGGCACAGTTGGGCAGCATGACCGCGACGTGGTCGCCCTGCCGTACGCCGGCGGCCGCCAGGCCGTTGGCGAACCGGTCGGCCATCGCGTCGACCTCACCGAAGGTGATCTCGCCCTCGCGGAACCTGAGGAAGGTCTCGGCCCGGTGGGACTTCGCCCGCTCGCGCAGGATGTCCCCGAGAACGAGACCCTCCAGCTCGGGGTCGGTCACGCCGGGACTTCCTCCCCGTCGTCGCTGTTCTCGGTGCCCTCGTCGGGTTCGGTGAGCAGCGGGTAGACACCGTTCTCGTCATGAACCTCCCGCCCCGTGCACGGCGGGTTGAACACGCACACCATCCGCAGGTCGGTCCATGCGCGCAGGGTGTGATGCTCGTGCCCGTCCAGGAGATACATGGTTCCGTCGCGGATCTCGAACGTCTCTCCGGTCTCGTCGTTGACCAGTTCCCCTTCGCCGCCGACGCAGTAGACCGCCTCGATGTGGTTGGCGTACCACATCGACGTCTCCGTACCTGCGTGGATCACCGTGTCGTGCAACGAGAATCCGACCCGTTCCTTGGCGAGTACGAGCCGTCGGCTCCGCCATGTGTTGAACTCCACGTCACGCGCGGTGCCGTCGAGATCGGAAACCCTGCGAACGATCACATCTGCTCCTCTCGTGATATCGGTCGGGCGGTACGGCGGTCGGGCGGGTACGGCGGTTCGGGCGCTGCGCTCCGTCACGCGACGGTCGTGTCCACCGCCTCGGCGAGTATCTCGATCCCGTGCCGCAGATCGTCGGAGTCGGTCGTCAA
>JBMCTR010000103.1:0-6201 GCA_048622955.1 Actinomycetota bacterium | reverse complement strand
CCGGCCCGCAGCTCACCCGGCGCGAACGGGAAGTGCTCGACCTGCTCGCCGAGGGGATGGGCATCACGAGCATCGCCCGCAAGCTGTACATCAGCGAGTCGACGACGAAGACCCACGTGTCCAAGCTGTACGACAAGCTCGGGGCCGCGAACCGGGCACAGGCGATCATGGCCGCGGTACGGGCCGGCCTGCTCGACGACGGCTACGGCGACTGACTCCCCGCCTGGGGGGTTCGGCGCCAGTCCACAACGTCCGACGTTGTGGATTGGCACCCAAGCCGCGGGGCTACGTGATCAGCTCCCGCAGCGTCGCCATCGACTGCTCCCAGCTCCACTCCCGCGCGACCCACTCGCGGCCGCGCCTGCCCATCTCGCGCGCCTTGTCCAGGTCGCCGAGCATCTCGGCGGCGCGCAACGCCACCGCGGTCGGGTTGTAGGGGTCGACGACGTAGCCCGTCTCGCCGTGCAGCACCGTCTCCGCGGCGCCGCCGCTGTCCCCCACGAGGACGGGGCTCCCGGACGCCTGTGCCTCCAGGAACACGATCCCGAGGGCCTCCGGCTCGAGGCCGCCGCGCCTGGTGCGGCACGGCATCGCGAACACGTCGCCCGCGTCGAACCAGGAGGGGGCATCGGTCCACGGGACCGCGCCGGCGAACACGACCGAGGCACGCACGCCGCACCGGTCGGTCAGTTGCTCGAGCCGCTTGCGGTACGGGCCGTCGCCCACGAGCACCAGCACGGCGTCGGGCACCGCGTCCAGCACGCCGGGCATGGCCCGGATCAGCGTGTCCTGCCCCTTGCGCGGCACGAACCGGGAGACCGACAGCAGCACGGGCTGGTCGTCGCGCAGGCCCATGCGCCGGCGCAGCGCGGCGCCGCGCTTGCCGGGACGGAAGCTCGCGCCGTCCACCCCCGGAGCCAGCCGCACCATCCGCGCGGCCGCCGCCGGGGACAGCGCCGGGCTGATCCGCGTCCGGCAGAACTCCGAGACGTACGTGAGCACATCGCAGCCCTCGCCGATCCGGTGCAGGACCTGCCGGGCGCCGGGCACCCGGGCCCAGCCGGTCTCGTGGCCGTGCGTGAGCCCGACGATGCGCTGCGCGCCGGCGTCCCGCAGCGGCCCGGCCAGCAGGCCGAGCGGCGCCGCGGCCCCGAACACCACCGAGTCGCACCCCGCCGCCCGGAACAGCCGCGTCACCCGGCTCCGCACCGCCCGCGTCGGCAGCAGCATCGACGCCGGGTCGCGCACCACCTGGTAGGGCAGCCGGGCGTCCAGCTGCGCGTCCCCGGGCATGGTGGCGGTGTAGACCACCACCTCGTCCGGAGGGAACCGGTTGGCCAGGCTGTACACGAAGGACTCGATACCGCCCTGCCTGGTGGGGAAGTCGTTGGTCACGACCAGCGTGCGCGGCATCAGCCCGCGCCCGTCAGGCCCCGGGGAACCGGTTCCCCGTTCAGCTCCGCCCAGGTCCGCGCGAGCGCGATCCGCTGCGGCTTGGTCGGATGGGACGCGAACATGCCGAACACCGCCGGAGGCGGGTCCGGGTCGGACAGCGCCGTCACGCCCAGGCGGTGCTGCATCCGGACGAACGTCTCCGGGTCGCCGGTCACGTCGAGCGCGTGTACATCCGCCCGCGTCTCGACCCGCCGGCTGATCAGGTTCTCGCCCGGCGAGGCCGCCAGGCCGAGCACGGCGACGACGGCCAGCACGAGCGCCAGCACCCGTGGATCGCCGGCGCCGTCCGCGCCGGCCCGATCCAGCAGTGCGCGCCACGACAGCACACCAGCCAGCAGGCAGACTCCCGTGGCCGCGGCCAGCGCGCCCACCAGGGTGCCGTCGCGAACGTCGTTCTCGACCGTGTGACCGAGCTCATGCGCCACGACCTGTTGCACCTCGCTGTCCGGAGCCTGTTCCAGGAGATTGTCGTACACCACGACCCGGTGGGTGGCGCCGAACCCGGACACGTAGGCGTTGAGCGTCGTGGTACGCCGGGACGCGTCGGCCACCAGCACCTCCTCGACCTCGACGCCCTCGTCCCGGGCCATCTCCAGCACCGAGGTCCGCAACGCGCCGTCGTCCATCGGGCGGAACTCGTTGAACACCGGCTCCACCAGCAGCGGGTACGCGTACGACAGCACCACGACGAGCAGCGCCCCGCCCGCCGCGGCCGGTGCCCACCACCAGCGCGGCAGCACCCGCGCCAGCGCCACCAACGCGGTCACGGCCACCAGAGTGCCCGCCGCCTGCAGCCCGAACGACCGGGCGACGTCGGCGACCCAGCCGCCCCAGTCCCGGGTGGACAGCCCGTAGTCGCGGCGGACCGCCTCGACCCACGCCGAGAACGGCAGCGTGGCAAGCCGGACCACCAGCAACAGCGCCAACCCGCCCAGCAGCACCTGCCACACCCAGCCGGTGCCGAGCGGCCGGGCGGCCGCGACCACGAGCCGGGCACCCAGCGGTGTCACGCCCAGCAGCACCGCGATCCCGATGCTCACCACCAGGTTGGCGTACGCGGGCGGGCGCACGTCGCCGCGGTAGCTGTGGGCGGCCGCCTGCTCCCCGGCGCTGAAGTCGCGGTCCGGCTCGGCCGCCGCCACCTGCGCGTCCTCCGCGCCGAACGGCTGCCACGGCGTGGTGGTCACCACGACCCCGACGAGGGCCGCGAAGAGGATCAGCGCGGCCAGCCACGGGGCTGCGCCGGTGGTCCTCACCTACATGATGCTAGCGACGGCCGGTCACGCAGCCGGGCGGGTCGCGCCGGCGAAGTTCGACGCGTAGTACCCGCCGAGGTCGACGACCTCCACCGGCACGCCCGGCCGAACCGCGTGGACCATCTGGCCGTTGCCGGCGTAGATGCCGACGTGGCTGATGGGGCTGTAGAAGAAGACCAGGTCACCGGGCTGCAGCTGGTCCCACGAGACCCGGGTTCCGACCCCGATCTGCGCGCCGGACGAGCGCGGCAGCGAGACGCCTGCCTGCGCCCACGCCGCCTGCGTGAGCCCGGAGCAGTCCCACGCGTCGGGGCCGGTGCCGCCCCACAGGTACGCGTCCCCGAGCTGGGCGAGCGCGAAGTCCAGCGCGATCTGGCCTTTGCCGGACCCGCCCGACGAACCGTCGTCCGACCTGTCCTCGGTCCGGCTCTCCTGCTCGGCGAGTGCCTCCCGCTCGGCCTGCCGGCGCTCCTCCTCGAGCCGGGCCCGCTCCTCGGCCTCGAGCTGGTCGAGCAGTGCCTCGGCCTCCGCGAGCAGCTCGTCGGCGCGGGCCTTCTCCTCGGCGAGCTCCTGCTCGAGCGCCTCGATCCGGGCGAGGTCCTCCTCGACGAGCAACGTGTCCTGCTCCAGGCGCTGCCGCTGCGTGGCGACGGCGGCGAGCTGTTCGGCCTGCTGGCTGGCGTAGGCGTCGATGACCGACGCTTGAGCCAGGTAGTCGTCGGGGTCGTCGGACAGCAGGATCTGCAGTGTCGGGTCCATGCCCCCGGCCCGGTAGCTCGCAGCCGCGAAGCCGCCGACATCCGAGATCATCTCTTTCAGCAGCGATTCCTGGCTCTCGACCTTCTCCTCGGCCTTCGCGAGCTGGCGCTCGAGGTCGTCGAGCTCGTCCGTGGCGCGGTGGTACCGCTCGGCGGCGACCTCGGCCTCGTGGTGCAGGTCCGCGACCCGCTCCTTGACCTCGTCCAGCGTGAGATCGGGGTCCGCGGAGACCACCTGAGCGCCGGCGAGCCCGCCGCCCACGGTCGCCACCGCCGCGCAGAGGGTGACGAGTGCGTGGCGCGGCCGCAGGGCATGGGCGCTGGGGCCAGGATTGCTCGTGGTCCGGCTGAAGGGCTCGGGCACGGTTGTCCTTCCGTCAGCTCGCATACCTGCCCGTCGGCCGTCGGCCGGCAGGGTGGAGCAGGCACCGGGCGGCAGGTTAGTCAGTAGATCACACGACAGCAAGCAACCGCGCCGGGGGGCGGCACAATCAGTCCAGCGCCGGCCCAGAGCCGACCCGGTGTTTAGCCCGGTGCTAGCCGGCCAGCGTGCCGATCAGCGCCGCGGACTCGGCGGTCCGTACCCCTGGGCGCTGCACGCTGCGGGCCAGTTCCCGGTCGGACGAGACCACCACCACGGGTCGTCCCTCCGGTTCGGCGCGGACCAGGCGCCGGACCACCTCGTCCGCGGTCTCCCCCGGCGGGCTGAACCGCACGCGCACGCCCGCGGCCGGCTTGACCGGCGGGGGCACGGACACGTCGGCGCCGTCGAACACGCACGTGATCTCGGCGCCGGTGCGGGACGCGAGGGCACCCAGCGCCTGCACCAGCCGGGTGCGCTGCCCCTCCAGGGGCATCGTCGGCCAGGCGGCCTTCGTGACGTTGTAGCCGTCGACGACCAGATGCACCTTCGGCAGGGTGAGCAACTCGGCCAGGTAGGCGGGCTCGTCGGCCGCCCGCGCCCGGCCGTGGTCGGGTCCCGCGGCCTTGGAGGGGCCTGCGGCGGGAACGGCGTCGGCAGGCCGGGCCGAGGTGGCGGGCAGTGCCAGTTCGCGCCGCAGCCCGGTGGCGGCCTCGGCCAGGGTCTCCAGCAGCAGACCGAGCCGCGCCGTCTCGAGCCCACGGTCCTCCCGAGCCGATCGCTTGGACTCCTCCAGGGCGGCTTCCGCCTCCGCGATCCGGGTGCGCAGCCGGCGCGCGTCCGCCTCCGCGGAGGAGCGCGCGGCCGCCGCCTGATCGACGGCCGAGGCCGCCTCCTGCTCCGCGGCACGAGCCGACGAGGCCTCCGTCCGGGCCTCCTCCAGGCGGCGGCGCAGTGACGCGTTCTCCGCCTTGAGCCTGCTGATCTCCTTCCTGTACCGCTCGCGGGCCTCCCGTGCGGACGCCCTCGCGGCCGTCAACTGCTCGCGCAGCCGCTCGGCGGCCGCCGCCTCGCGCGCCTGCCGTGCCTCCTCCTCGGCTCGCCGCTCGTCCTCCCGGGCGGCGTCCACCAGCTGCTCCCAGCCCTCGGGCCGGAGCAGGTAGGCCACGGCCGCGACCTCCACGGGGTCGGCCGCGGGCGGCGGCGAACCGTCCGCCAGCGCCTCGGCGAGGCCGGGAAGCTGCTTCGTCGCCGCCTCCAGCACACGGCCGCGGAACCCGGAGTCGGTCTCGAGCGCCGCCGCGATCGCGCTACCGCCCGCTCTCGCCCGCTTCGCGCTCGCGAACCGCGCGACGGGCCGCAACGGCGGCGGGACCTCCTCCGTCTCCATCGTCCCCAGCACGTCCGCCGCCAGCGCGACGATCCGGGCGCGGACGGCATCCGGTAGCGCCGTCACACTGTCGAGCGTAGATGAGCCGCTGGACGGGTCGCGGCGCGCCACCGCACCGGTGTCGGTGCCGGCTCGTACGGTGCGTGCCATGGCGCTGATCGCGGCGGGGCACGAGGGGCGAGGCACGGGCCGCCCGGAGCTCCTCCAGCCGGCCCCGCAGCCGGTCCAGGGCCGGCTGGACGAGCTCGGCGCGCCGCTGGCGGACACGACGTTCGTCGTCGTCGACCTCGAGACCACCGGAGGCTCGCCGGCAGGAGCGGAGATCACCGAGGTAGGCGCGGTCAAGGTCCGGGGCGGCGAGGTGCTCGGCGAGTTCCAGACCCTGGTCCGGCCCGCCGGGGGCATCCCGCCGTTCGTCACGGTGCTGACCGGCATCACGGAGCGGATGGTGTCCGAGGCGCCGCCGATCGGGTCCGTGCTCCCGGCGTTCCTGGAGTTCGCTCGCGGCGCCACGCTCGTGGCGCACAACGCCCCGTTCGACATCGGGTTCCTGGCCGCGGCCTGCGACCGTACGGGGTACCTCTGGCCGCGGTTCGAGGTGCTCGACACCGCGCGGATCGCCCGCCGGGCGCTGGCTCGCGACGAGGCCCGCGACGTCAAGCTGGCCACGCTGGCGCGGGTCCTGCGCGCCTCGACCGCCCCGACGCACCGGGCGCTCGACGATGCGCGGGCAACGGTGGACGTGCTGCACGGGCTGCTCGAACGGCTCGGCAACCTCGGCGTCCACACCGTCGACGAGCTGGTGCTGTGGCAACACACGGTCACGCCCGCCCAGCGCCGCAAGCGGCACCTGGCCGAGCAGCTGCCGAGCGCCCCCGGCGTCTACCTGTTCGCCGACGGCCAGGGCGCGACGCTGTACGTCGGCAAGAGCGTCAACATGCGGGCGCGGGTGCGCACCTACTTCACCTCGTCGGAGACCAG
>JBMCTR010000102.1:0-6257 GCA_048622955.1 Actinomycetota bacterium | reverse complement strand
CACGCCGCCGTCCGCGACGCCCTCGCCGACGTGCCCACCGCGGAGACCGCCGGCTGGCACGTACGCCCGGGGGGCTCCTCCGATCCAGGAGGGGACGAGCTCGCCGGTCAACTCGCAGCCATCCTGCCTACGGGCTGGGGGATCTCCAGACTGACGGTCGCCAACTCCGCCCCGCCCACGGCGGCCCAGGCGATGCCGGAGTCGAACGACCTGCTCAGTCGAGTCCGCCGGCGGCTTCGCCAGTGGGCGCGCGGACGGGCGTACGCGGGTCGCCGCGCACTGCTCCGCTGGGTCAAGTCGCACGCCGCCGCCTCGGGCCTGGCGCTGATGGAACTGGACGAGACCGAGGTCGGGCTGCCGGTGCGGGCGGGCACCACACACCCCCACCCGGACCAGTTGCCGGTCGCCCTGGTCGTCGTCACCGACGTGTACGCGGAGCCGGAGCGCGGCGTACGCGCGATCGCGGAGCGCCAGCAGGTCAGCGGGACCTTCCGGACGGCGATCCTCGCGCCTCCCGAGTGGGAGCCGGTCGCCGCGGCCGGCGGGTTCACCGTCGAGACCATGCTCCCCCGTCCGGTATGGGCGACGCTGTACGGCGACGGGTGGCCACACTACGTACGGCGGCGGGTCGACGAGGTCTGCCGCGCAATCGGGCCCTCGACCGTGGTGTTTGCCGACGGCGGGCTCGGCGGCTCTGAGCAGGGAGACGCCGCACTGGACGTGCTCGAGGCCGCACGGGTGCGGCGCCGGATGGGGATGTAGTGCTCGCCAGACTTCGCTACCTCGCCGGCAGGGCCCGGCTGCTGCCGCGCTGGACGCGAAACAAGTACCGCAGCGGCAAGCTCCGGCTGGACGCGAGCCGGAAGCTGGCCGCGAAGGAGCGGGAGTGGCGCGTCCCGCTGCGGCTACGCCGACCCCGCTGGTGGGCGAAGGGCTTCCTGTCGCGAAGCGCCGTGCTGTACCAGTTGGACCGTAACGGCCACCAGCGCTACGTCTCGGATCTGCAGCGGGTCTACAAGACCAAGCGGATGGTGCACGCGCGGCTGCAGGACGTCATTAACAACAAGCTGACCACGCACCTGCTGCTGGGCGCCATGGACATCCCGTCGGCACAGCTGCTCGGGGTGGTGTGGCGGGGAGCCGTCCACGGCTTTCCCGGTGAGGAGCGGGTGCCCCTTCCCGACTACCTACGTGCGCTGGAGCCGGGTCGGCAGGTGTTCTTCAAGCTCATCGCCGGCGCCGAGGGCAAGAACATCCACGCGGTCCAACGCGTGGGCGACGAACGCTGGCGGGTGTCGGGCGAGGTGCTGGACCTTGACAGGACGGTCGCGGAGCTGACGGAGCGCCGGCAGCGGCCGATGATCGTCGAAGAGGGCCTCGCGCAGCACCCCAAGCTGCGGGCGCTGTACCCGGACTCGGTCAACACCATCCGGGTGCTGACCATGCTGGACCTGTCCGACCACCAGCCGTTCATCGCCCGCGCGGTGCAGCGCATCGGCACCCGCCGGTCCGGCTCGGTGGACAACTGGAGCCGCGGCGGCCTGTCCGCGATGATCGATCTCGACACCGGCCAGCTCGGACGCGCGTCCCGGCTGCCCGGCGGCGCCGAACTCGAGTGGTTCGGCACCCACCCGGACACCGGAGCGCCGATCGCCGGCGTCGAGGTGCCGTACTGGCGGGACGTCCGCGACCTGGTCCTGCACTCGGCACGCGTGCTGTCGTTCATGGAGTACATCGGCTGGGACATCGTCGTGACGCCGGACGGGCCGGTCGTGCTGGAGGCGAACATCAACACGGGCATGAACGTGTTGCAGGTCCACGGCCCGCTACTCGCCGACCCGCGCGCTCGCGCCTACTTCACCGAGCGCGGCGTCATGCCGGAACTCCCGGCGGACGAGCCCACCGACCCGCTCTGAATTGATCACGTAAACCACCGCAATAGGTCCTTCACCAGGCCAATTGGCCTGGTGAGGGACACAGTGGGGTGGGGCGGGCCGCAACCGAGGCCACGGATGTTCTGCACACCTATCGCGCTCCGTAGCATTTCCGATGTGGACATGCTCGAGCGGGAGCAGCCGCTGGCGGTCCTCGAGTCATGCCTGACGGAGGCCCGGTCCGGCCAGGGCAGCGTGGTGCTGGTGGCCGGGGAGGCCGGGATCGGCAAGACGTCCCTGGCGCGGGCGTTCTGCGAGCGGCACGCCGCCGACGCCCGGGTGTGGTGGGGCGCCTGTGACGCACTGAGCACGCCGCGTCCCCTTGGGCCGCTGTACGACATCGGCCGGGCCGCGGGTGGTGAGCTGGCCGCCCTGATGGCCAATGACGCGAACCAGCACGAGCGGTTCAGCGGTTTCCTGGACGAGCTGACGTCGCCGCTTCGTCCGGTGATCACCGTGGTCGAGGACGTGCACTGGGCCGACGACGCCACCCGCGACCTGCTCGTCTTCGTGGCCCGGCGGGTCCGCGGCACGCACGCCGTGGTTGTGGTGACCTACCGCGACGACGAGGTGGGCGGCGACCACCCGTTGCGGAGCGCGCTGGGCCACCTGGCGACGCTGGAGACCACGCAGCGCGTCATCCTGCCTCGGCTGTCCGAGGACGCGGTAACCAAGCTGGCCGGCCCCGACGCCGACCCGCGCAAGGTGTACGCGGTGACCGGCGGGAACCCGTTCTTCGTCACGGAGGTGCTTGCCGCAGGCCCCAACGGGGTGCCCTCAACCGTCAGCGATGCTGTTCTGGCTCGGGCCGCCCGGCTGTCCGCCGCTGCCAGGAGGGCCCTGGACGCCGCGGCGATCGTCCCCGACCATGCCGAGACGGGCCTGGTGCTGGCGGTGTCCGGCGGCGACGCGACGGCCGTCGACGAGGCTGAGCAGGCCGGCCTACTGCACAGCACGACGCGGACGGTCCGGTTCCGGCACGAGTTGGCGCGCCTCGCCGTGGAGCAGGCCATCTCCGCGACCCGACAACCGGACCTGCACGCCGGTGCCCTCGCCTACCTGGCGGACCGCCCGCAAGCCGAGCCCGCGCGGCTGGCCTACCACGCCGGCGAAGCCGGGGACCGGCAGGCGGTGCTGGTCCATGCCCCGGTCGCCGGCGCGCAGGCGAGCCGGCTCGGCGCCCACCGGCAGGCCGCCGCACACTACGAGAGCGCGCTGCGCTACGCCGGCGCGCTTCCCACCCCGGAACACGCGGTGTTGCTCGAGCAGTACGCCGAGGAATGCACGGCGATCGACCGCGAGGCCGCGGCGATCGATGCCGCCACCCGGGCCATCGAGATGTGGCGGGAACTGGGCGACGTCGACCGTGCGGCAGTGGTGATGGCACGCCGCGCCTACCTGTTGTGGGGCAGCCGTGAGAACGTCGAGGCTCGCGCAGCAATTCGTGCGGCAGTAGAAATGCTCGAGAACCGTCCGTCGAGCCATGCCATGGCCACGGTCTACACCTACGCCGCCGACCTGCACATGCAGGCCCTGGAGATCACCCCGGCGATCGAGCTGGGCGAGCGGGCGGCGGAACTCGCTGAGGCCCACGGCGACGAAGCACTGCTGGCCCGGGCGCTCCTGACCGTGGGCTATGCCCAGTTCTGCGACGATCCCGCGAGCGGACAGCGCAACCTGGCCCGTTCCTGGCAGGTGGCGCAGCGGTCGGGCGACCACCGTATCGTTGCGATCTACATGCGCATGTGCGGCTCAGGTGCCGGCGAGTTGCGCCGATACCGCGCCGCCGGCCACTGGCTGCGCAAGGGCGTGCGCTGGTGCGCAGATCACGACCTGGACATCCACGGCGACTACTGCGTGGCCTGGTTGGCCCGGACCGCCTTCGAGCAGGGTCACTGGTCGGACGCAGAGGCCACGGCGAACCAGGCCGCAGGGCGGGCTTCCGAGCACACGCCGACCCGGATCACGGCGCTGACCGTGCTCGGCCGGCTGGGGGTGCGGCGTGGCGACCTGAACGCCGACTCAGTGCTGGCGGAGGCCTCGAGGTTGGCGACGCGTACCAGCGACCTGCAGGGGCTCTGGCCGGTCGCCGCGGGACGAGCCGAGGCCGCCTGGCTGTCCGGCGTGCCGGAGCGCATCCCGGACCTGGTGACCGACACGTATCACCTGGCGCTGCACATGGGCCAGCCGCACGGCACGGCGACGGAGAACGATCGCATCCAGCAGTGGCCGGTCGGAGAGCTGGCGTTCTGGCTGTGGCGCGCCGGCGAGCTGGACGCCGCACCCGGCGGTGCCGCCGAGCCGTACGCCCTTCAGATCAGCGGCGACTGGCGGGCAGCCGCGGCCGCGTGGGAGGAGATCGGGTGTCCGTACGAGGTCGCGTTCGCGCTCGCCGACAGCGACGACCCGGACGACCTGCTGACGGCACTGGCGACACTGGGGCACCTGGGTGCCGGCCCGCTCGCCGACCTCGTCGCCGCCCGGCTGCGCGAGCGCGGCGTCAGGCGGCTGCCGCGCCGGCCCACCCTCGCCACCTTGGACAACCCGGCCGGGCTGACCGACCGCGAGCTCGAGGTGCTGCCGCTGATCGCCGACGGCCGCACCAACGCCCACATCGCCAACGTCCTGCACATCTCCCCCCGAACGGTGGGTCACCACGTGTCCGCGATCCTGGGCAAGCTCGCCGTGCGCAGCCGCCGGGACGTCGCACGCGCCGCCCGCGAGCAGGGCATCACGCCCGGCGAATAGGCCGTTGAGCCCGGCCGGATAGGTCGTCACCGCCGATGCCGGTAGGGCCGGCACTCGCCGAGGCTCTTCCCACGGGCGCCGGACGGTCCGGCGCCGGCGGAGGAGAGCAGACATGCCGCAAGCGCTCGGGCACCGGGGAGGCGACGAGGCCTTCGGCGACTACGAGGTCATCGACCTCGGTCGCGTCTCCACGGACGACGAGCACCCGCTGTCGAACCTCGGGCTGCTCGAGATCGACCCGCCGGCCCGGACCGGCGATGGCGACGCGGCGCGCCCGAACCCGGGTCCGCCCGGCTGGCGCGCCCGGGTCGCCCTCGCCCTGGCCTTCGTTCTCGGCCTCACGTCCGGAATCGTGGCCTCCCGCGCCCCGGGCAACGCCGCGGACGTCCCCGTGGCACTCGCGGCCGGACCGGTGAGCGTGGACGGCGAGGTCGTGCCGTTGAGCCCGTCCGCCGGCGTTGCGCCGGTGTCGATCCGGATGCACAACTCCGGTCGCCGCGACGTCGAGGTGCTCTCCGTCCGGCTGGTCGCCTGGCGACACAGCGGGGAAGGCTCCGCGCGGTCTGCTGTGACCGTGCCCACCGGCCAGACCCGCACCGTGGGTACCGGTGTCCCCCTGGACTGCGATCAGCCCAGACCACCGACTGCTAGCGTGCTCGTGGTGCGCCTTCGGACCGGCGATCTAGGCGTCATCAGCATGACAACGTCGCTGTCCGAGCCGGCGCGCGAGCTGAGCCGGGCATGGCGGGAGTTCTGCGCGTAGCTGGTTACGTCGATACCCACTTGTGCACCTCACGTAACGATCCTCATGGCGCGGGCCTACCCGTCCGGCCCGACAGCTTCCTGGCCCGCGACACCCGGCATAGGCTCGTGGAGACGCGGGTTTTCGAGAACGGAGTCGCATGCCGACGGCCGACCTCCTGGATCGGGGCCGGGACGCGTTCGCCCGGCAGTCGTGGGCGGACGCCTACGCCCGGCTGGCGGCGGCCGACCGCGACGCGTCCCTCGAGCCCGACGACCTCGAACGGCTCGCGACGGCCGCGTACCTGACGGGAGACGAGCCCGCGGCGGTCACCGTCCTGACCCGCGCCTACCACCAGTCGGTCGGTCGCGGCGAGATCGAACGAGCGGCCCGCTGTGGGTTCTGGCTGTCCCACCACCTGCTGCTCGGCGGCGACGCGATCCAGAGTGGCGGGTGGCTCACACGTACCCAGCGGATGCTCGACGACCGGCAGCTGGACTGCCTGGAGCGCGGCTACCTGCTCGTGATCGTCGCTCTCAACGACTTCCGGCACGGCGATGCCGCCGGCTCGTACACCACCAGTTGCCAGCTGGCCAAGATCGCGGATCGGTTCGGCGACCCGGACCTCGCGACGTTCGGCCAGCTGTGCCGGAGCAAGGCGTTGATCGAACTGGGTGAGACCGCCGGGGCCATGGAGCTTCTCGACGAGGCCATCGTGGCGGTCGCGTCCCGCGAGGTGTCGCCGATCGCAAGCGGGATCGTCTGCTGCGCAGCGATACTCGCCTGCCGGAACGCACTCGACCTGGGCCGGGCGCACCGGTGGACGGCCGTGC
>JBMCTR010000101.1:0-6344 GCA_048622955.1 Actinomycetota bacterium | reverse complement strand
GAGCTCGCGAGGTTCCAGTTCCGCGCCACCAACAAGTGGGTGAGCGGCACGCACAACCGCAGCACCATGCACAGCTTCTACGGCGCGGGCCAGGAGCTCGAGCACAAGGACGCGACCGTCGTCGACGCCGACCACCCGCCGGTGCTCGTCGGCAACGACAACGGCCCTGCCCCGGTCGAGTACGTGCTGGGTGCGCTTGCCGCATGCCTGACGTCCGGGCTGGCCAACATCGCGGCGGCCCGGGGCATCGAGCTGACCGAGGTCGAGTCGTCCGTCAAGGGCGACATCAACCTGCTCGGCATCTTCGGCATGTCCGACGAGGCCCGCAACGGCTACGAGCACATCCAGGTCGACTTCAAGATCAAGGGCAACGCGCCCGAGGAGAAGCTGCGTGAGCTCGTCGAGCAGTCCCGGGACCGCTCCGCCGTGTACGACGTCGTCACCAACCCCGTGCCGGTGACCCTCAACGTGATCGCCGGCTGACACCGCCGCGCGGCGGCCGCCCGGACCGACACCGGGCGGCCGCCACGCACCGAAAACGAGACGAGAACGAGAAGTGATGAACAGGATCGACACAGTCGTCATCGGCGCCGGTCAGGCCGGCCTCGCCACCAGCCGGTGCCTGACGGACGCCGACCGGGAGCACATCGTGCTCGACCGAGGCCGGCTCGCGGAGAGCTGGCGGACCGCCCGCTGGGACTCGCTGCGGCTGCTCACGCCGAACTGGATGAGCCGCCTGCCCGGATGGAGCTACCGGGGCGACGACCCGGAGGGGTTCATGTCGGCGTCCGGGCTCGTGAGCTACCTGTCCTCGTACGCCGGCTCCTTCGACGCTCCGGTGCGGTCGCACACGGACGTCACGGACGTGCGGGCCGCGGACGAGGGCTACCGCCTCACCACGACCGACGGGGAGTGGACGGCTCGCAACGTGGTTGTCGCCGCCGGCCCGCGTCCGTGGCGGCCGCAGCACGCAGCCCGGCTTCCCGAGAGCGTCCGGCAACTGCACTCCACCGAGTACCGGAACCCGTCGGCCCTGCCGGACGGCGGGGTTCTCGTGGTCGGGGCGTCCGCGTCCGGGGTTCAGATCGCGGGCGAGTTGCGGCGCGCCGGCCGCGAGGTCGTCCTGTCCGTGGGGACGCACACCCGGCTGCCGAGGCGCTACCGCGGCATGGACATCATGTGGTGGCTCGACCAGACCGGCGCGCTCAACCGCACCGTCGACGAGGTCCGCGACGTGCGGCAGGCACGCCGGGAGCCTTCGTCCCAGCTCACCGGTGCCGGCGGCGGACGTGGGATGGACCTCGGAACGCTCCGCGGAGACGGCGTCACGATCGCCGGCCGGATGAGCCGGGTGAGCGGGGTCGACGGGTCCCGGATCCACTTCGACGACGACCTGCCGAGCACGACGGTCGCGGCAGAGCGCCGGCTCCGCCGGACCCTCGCGAAGATCGACGCGTATGTCGACGCTGCAGGGTTGGCCAGCGAGGTGATGCCGCCCGACGAGATCCGACCGGTGACGCTGACGAGCGGGCCGGACGCACTGGACCTGCAGGCGGCCGGCATCTCGACCGTGGTCTGGGCGACCGGGTTCGATTTCCGCTACCCGTGGCTGCGCGTTCCCGTGCTCGACGGTGCCGGGCAGATCGACCAGTACCGGGGTGTCACGTCCGCACCCGGCCTCTACGTCGTCGGCCTGCGCTTCATGCACCGCCGCAACTCCCAGTTCATCGATGGCGTACGGCACGACGCCCGCGCCGTCGTCGACCACCTGACCGGCGTGCGAGCGCCGGCGCTGAAGGAATGAGAGCCATGGACACGAACCACGACGTCATTGTTGTCGGGGCGCGCTGCGCCGGCGCGGCGACCGGGATGTTGCTGGCACGGCAGGGCCTGCGGGTCCTCGTGCTCGACCGCGCCCGGCACGGTAGCGACACGGTCTCCACGCATGCGCTGATGCGCGGCGGCGTCCTGCAGCTGCAGCGTTGGGGAATGCTCGACCGGGTAGTCTCGGACGCTCCACCGGTGACGAAGGTCGTGTTCCACTACCCGGGCGACACGACGCGGATTTCCCTCAAGCCGGCCGCCGGCGTCGACGCGCTCTACGCACCGCGGCGGGACGTGCTCGACCCCGTGCTCGCCGACGCCGCGGCGTCCGCGGGGGCGGACGTGCGCTTCGGGGTGACGGTGACCGGACTGCTCCGCGACGACACCGGCCGGGTCACGGGGGTGGCGACCCGTGATCGCGAGGGCCGCCGCGGGATCGCCACCGCCCCGCTCACTGTGGGCGCCGACGGTGTCCGGTCGGTCGTCGCACGCGACACCGGTGCGCCGGTGATCCGGGCCGCCGCGGATTCCGGGAGCGCCTTCCTGTACGGCTACTGGCCCGGCCTGCCGGCCGAGGGGTATGAGTGGTTCTACGCTCCGGGCGTCAGCGCCGGCATGATCCCGACCAATGACGGCGAGACGCTCGTGTTCGTCGGCGCGCCGCCGGAACGGATGAAGACCGTGCTGAAGGCCGAGGGCCCGCGCAGGGCCCACGGCACCCTGCTGGAGGCCGTGTCCCCCGCCGCAGCCGAACGCGTGAGCGCCGCCGGTGCGCCGAGAAGTCGGCGCGGCTTCACCGGCTTGCCCGGCTACCAGCGTCAGGCGTGGGGGCCAGGTTGGGCGCTGGTCGGCGACGCGGGGAGCTTCGAGGACCCGCTCAGCACCCACGGGATGACGAACGCGTTCCGCGACGCGGAGTTGCTGGCGCATGCCGTGGCCGACATCCATCACGGAGCAGCGACCGAGGCGGCGGCGCTCGCCGGCTACCAGCGGACCAGGGACGCGCTCAGCGCGCGGCTGTTCACCGCCGTCGAGTCGATCGCGAGCTACGGCTGGTCGATGGAGCAGCTACGGCGCCTGCTGCTGGAGCTGAGCTCGGCGATGAGCGAGCAGGTCGAGGCGACCCAGGACCTTGACCGCGATCATCGATTAGCGGCCGGTACGGTTTCCGGGAAGTGATCTGGACGTGCCGTCTCGAGCTGCTGGATGTATCCGTCGGGAATGGCGGATTATGTAACAAGCACACCCGGCATCTCCATCCGGAGGCGACAATGGGGGAGTCATCGAACCCTGGCAAGGTCGAGATCAGGCTGCTCGGCGGCTTCGATGTGCTCGTCGACGGCAGGCTCGTCGGGGCGGACGAGTGGACGCGCCCACAGGCTGCGACGCTCGTCAAGGTGCTCGCTCTCGCTCCGGGCCGGCGGCTGCACCGTGAACAGCTGATCGACCGGCTGTGGCCGGAGCTCCCGATCGCCGAGGCCGCCCCTCGGCTGCACAAGCTCGCCCACTACGCCCGGCGCGCTCTCGGCGACAACCGGGCCGCGGTCGTTCTCCGCGGCGAGACCGTCGCCCTGCTGCCCGACGCCGAGGTCGTGGTCGACGTCGACGCCTTCGAGCGCGCCGCCGAGCAGGCGGTGGCGGACGGCAGTCCGGCGGCGGCAGCGGCGGTTGTCGACCGCTACGGCGGGATGCTGCTGCCGGAGGAGCTCTACGAGCCATGGGCCGAGGCCCGCCGCGAGCACCTGAGCCTGCGCTACCGGGATCTGCTGCGCGTGGCGGAGCGTTGGGACGACCTGCTGGCCGAGGATCCCGCCGACGAGGACGCCCATATCGCCTTGATGACCCGGCACGTCGAGGAGGGCGATCATCGTGCGGCGTTGCGGCAGTACGAACGGATGGACGCGGCGCTGCGTCGCGAGCTCGGCGTCGGCCCGGGCCCCAGGGCTGCCGCCATCCGGGACCGGATCCTGGCCGACCTCCCCGAGCAACAGCGCACCGCCGGCCGGACGCACCTGGTCGGCCGCAAGGAGGAACGCGCGCGGTTGGAGCGGGTGCTGACCGAGGCCGGCAACGGAAGCGGCCGTACCGTCCTGGTCGCCGGGCCACCGGGTGTCGGCAAATCGGCGCTGCTCGACTGGGTGGCGCAGCGGGCCGAGCGCGCGGGCTGGCGGGTGGGGCACGGTGTGGCCGCCGCCGTCGAAGGCGCCTGGCCGTACGCCCCTGTGCTGGACGCACTCGCGGACCTGTGCCGCCGGCATCCGACCCTGCTCGACGGGCTCGACGACACCTACCGACTGGAGATCGAGCGGGCTCTGGCGGGTCACGAGCTCACCTGGAACGGCGAGGGAACCCACCAGCGGCTGTTCGTCGCCGCTGCCGAGTTGCTCCATCTGGCGTCGTCGGCGACCGGGCTGCTGCTGGTCATGGACGACATGCACGAGGCCGACGAGGCCAGCCTGCGGTTGCTGCACTACCTTTCCCGGGCCGCCACCCGGGACCGGGCGCTCATCGTCGTCGGGCACCGCGAGGGCGGACGGCGCGTAGAGCAGTTCAACAGCAGCCTGCGCCGGCGGAACCTGGCCGTCGAGATCTCGCTGAGTGCGCTGGACCGGGCGGGGACGGACGAGCTCGTGCGCGCCTACCGGGCTGACGCGTCCGACGAACAACTGGCCCACATCTGGGAGGTCTCCGGCGGCCTGCCGTTCGCCGCGATCGAGATGGCCAGGGCGCCCGTCCGCGAGCCCGTCGGAATGGTCGGCGCGCTGGGCCTGGGCCGGTTGGCGGTCAAGACCCGGGAGGCCCTGCGTCAGGTCGCCGTGATCGGCACCAGCTTCGACACCGACCAGTTCGTCGCGCTGACCGGCCTGCCCGAACCGGAGGCCTACGCGGCGCTCGACGCGTCGCTGGCAGCGCTGGTCGTGGTGCACACCGGGTCCGGATACAGGTTCCGCCACGCGCTGATCCGGGACGCGCTCCTCGACGGGATCCCACCGGCCCAGCAGCGCTCCTTCCACCGGCAGGCCGCTGCCCGGCTCGAGGCGATCGGAGCACCGCCGGCCCGGATCGCACACCACCTGATCGTGGCCGGACAGCTCGCCGATGCTGTGCCCCACGTCATCCAGGCAGTGAAGACCGAGGCCGCCGTCGGCGCCTACACCGATGCGCTCGCCCTCGTTGATGCGGTGCGGAACCATGCGGCACCGGGCGATCGAGCCCGGCTGCTGGGTCTTCGGGCCAGCCTGCTGTCCGCCCTGGGGGACCGGTCGACCATCGCCGCGTACCGTGAGGCGCTTGCGGTCGCCGCGGACGAGGACCGGCCCATGTTGCGGGCGCGTATGGCGCAGGCGGCCGTGATGGAGGGCGACCTCGACACCGCGGCCGGGGTCCTGGAGGGGTTGGAGCCGGACGGCGGACCCGCGGACGTGCCGATCCTGCTGGCGCGTGGAAACCTGGCGTACCTGCGGGGGGAGATCGACACGGCGTGGAAGGCCGCGGACCAGGTCTGCGGGATCGTACGTCCGGACGAGGAGACCTGGCAGCGGCTCGATCTGCTCACGCTGCAGGCCCTTGTGGCACACCATCGCGGCGAGCTGTTCTCGCGTCTGCGCACGGAACTGCGCCGCGCCCAGGACGATCCGACGCTCGCGACAGCGTTGTTCGACCCCTACCTGTGCGTCGCGGAGTACCTGCTGTACGGCACGACACCGTACTCGGAGGTGCAGCAGCTGGCCTCAACCCTGCGGGCGACCGCGCGGCGGACCGGAGTCCTGCGGGCCGAGGCGTTCGCGACGGCGCTGCTGGGCGAGGCTGCGCTGCTCGCCGGTGACCTGGCGGCCGCCGAGCGGGAACTGCAGGACGCGGTCGATCTCTACCGGGAGATCGGCGCACCGGCCGGGGAGGCGAGTTCGCTGCAGCGGCTCGCCGAGGTGCGGCTGCTCCACGGCAACCGCGGGGAGGCGGACCGGCTGCTGCGGCAGGCGCTGCCGCGCGCCCGCTGGTCGATCCTGGCTCTCCACCTGGTCCAGCGCATCTTCGGCACGATGGTCCAGGCGGCGGCCGACCCGCAGGCAGCACGGCGTGTCGTCGAACAGGCGCAGGACAGCTTCGCGCGGGAGGACTCCTGCATGTTCTGCGACATCATGTTCGCTGTCCCGGCGGCGATCGCCTGCGCGGACGTGGGCGACCTCGCCGACGCGCGGCGGTACCTCGCCGTGGCCGAGCGCTCGTCCCTGCTTTGGGAGGGCACCTCGTGGCAAGCGGCGATCCTCGAGGCCCGCGCGCACGTGGCCCGCGCCGAAGCCGCGCCGGAGCGCGCGGTGCCCTTGCTCGAGGAGGCTGCCGGCATGTTCGAGCAGGCGGGGCAACCGCTCGACGCGGAGCGGTGCCGGACCAAGGCCGCCGGCGAGCAATGGGCCGCCGTCGGCTGAGATCCGGGGTCATCCGCAGCCCTGCTGCTGGTGGACGACAACGGGCGTGGCGTCGACCCACTCCGCGCCGGCGTCGCCCCATTCCGTGTCGTG
>JBMCTR010000100.1:0-6375 GCA_048622955.1 Actinomycetota bacterium | reverse complement strand
CTACATGGAGCAGCGCGGCGTCCCGTTCATCTGCGCCGTCAACGCCTTCGACGGCATCTGCCACCACACGATCGACGAGATCCGCAACGCTCTCCAGACCGACCCCTCGACCCCGTACATCATCACCGACGCCCGCAACCGCCAGGCGGTCAAGCAGGTGCTCATCACGCTCGTCGAGCACACGATGAGCACCATCACACAGGGTTGACCCCCGGTTCGATCACGTTCGGCAGGCGCAGCCCTACCGCGGCAGGTCCGCACGCCTGTTGCGGCGGGGGCGACCCTGCCGAACGTGATCGAACCGAAGGCCTACTCCTGCTGCTCGGCCCACCACCGCAGCAGCTCCCGCTTGGCCGCCTCCTTGTCGAGCGGACCACGGTCCAGCCGGACATCGAGCAGATGCTGATAGGCACGTCCCACGACCGGCCCGGGCCCCACCCCGAGAATCTCCATGATCTCGTGGCCGTTCAGGTCCGGCCGAACCTTCGCCAACTCCTCCTCGTCGGCCAGCCGGGCGATCCGCTGCTCCAGATCGTCGTACGCCTGCTGCAGTGCCGCCGCCTTGCGCTTGTTCCGCGTGGTGCAGTCGGCCCGCGTCAACACGTGCAGCCGCTCCAGCAGGTGGCCGGCGTCCCGGACGTAGCGGCGAACCGCCGAATCGGTCCACTCGCCGCCGCCGTAGCCGTGGAACCGCAGGTGCAGCTCCACCAGCTTCGCCACGTCGTCGACCACCGCACTCGAGAAGCGCAACTCGGTGAGCCGCTTGCGGGCGAGCTTCGCGCCAACCACATCGTGGTGGTAGAAGCTCACCCCTCCGCCGGGCTCGAACCGTCGCGCCTTCGGCTTGCCGATGTCGTGCAGCAGCGCGGCCAGCCGCGTCACCAGGTCCGGCCCGCCGTCGGGCAGCCGCGGCTCCAGCGCGATGGCCTGCTCGAGCACCGTCAGGGTGTGCTCGTACACGTCCTTGTGCCGGTGGTGCTCGTCGATCTCGAGCCGGAGCGCGGGCAGTTCCGGCAGCACGCGGTCGGCGAGGCCGGTATCGACCAGCAATTGCAGGCCCCGCCGCGGCTGAGGCGCCAGCACCAGCTTGGTCAGCTCGTCCCGGATCCGCTCGGCCGAGACGATCTCGAGGCGGTCGCCCATCTTCTCCATCGCTGCCACGACGGGAGGATCCACCTCGAAGCCGAGTTGCGCGGAGAACCGGGCCGCGCGGAGCATCCGCAACGGGTCGTCCGAGAACGAGGACTCCGGCGTCCCCGGAGTCCGGATCCTGCGTTCGGCCAGGTCGGTCAGGCCGTCGTGCGGGTCCAGAAACTCCCGGGCCGGCAGCCGTACGGCCATCGCATTGATCGTGAAGTCGCGTCTGACGAGATCGTCGAAGATGGACTCCCCGAACACCACCGTCGGCTTCCTGCTCGGGCGCCGGTAGACGTCCGACCGGTACGTCGTGATCTCCAGGGTGTACTCGTCCTTCCGGGCGCCGATCGTCCCGAACACCTGCCCGACCGTCCACAGGTCGTCCGCCCAGCCGGACAGCAGCCGTGTGGTCTCCTCCGGGCGAGCGGACGTCGTCAGGTCGAGATCGGAACCAAGCCGGTCCAGCAGCGCGTCGCGGACCGATCCGCCGACCAGGGCCACTTCGTGCCCGGCCGCCTGGAACCGCTGGGCAAGCTCATCCACGACGGGCGAGATGCGCAGCAGGTTCCGCACGGCGGTACGCTGTGCGGCGGTGAGTGTGCTCGTAGGCTTGGTCACGGCCTTTCAGGGTACTTGCTCGGCCGCCGCCGACTGATCCGCCTGGCCGGACCGGGGTCGCCACCGTGCCAGTGTCACCCACCGCTAGGTTGTCAATCGTGACCGCCGCGCGTCGCCACAGGTCGGCGAGTTGTCCAGGCTGACAGCTCGCGCCGCCGGTGCGGCCATGGTCGTCCTGGTCGCCGCCCCGGCGTTGCCGGCCGACGCCACATCGTCGGCACCGCCGTCCGCCACGCCCGCTGCGGTGCCCGGTCCGTCCGCTGGCGTACTGCCGCCTGACGAGTCATATGTCGATCTCGAGATCGAGTTCGTCGAACCGGCCGTGCCCCAGCCCGGCGACACCCTGCGGCTCGTCGGCACCGTCACGAACACCGGCGACGAGTCCCTTGCCAACGTCAACGCGCTGCTCCGGCACAACGCCAGCCCCCTGCAGTCCCGCTCGGAGCTCACGCTGCTCGACGAGGACCCGACACTTTTGTGGGGCATCCGGCCCGGCAGCCCGTTCTTCGAGCCCCTGACGGAGGCGCTCGCACCGGGCGAGTCCATCGAGTTCCAACTCGAGACCACCCTGGACGTCTTCTGTCCCGCGCCGGACAACGGCGCCGACCCGTGCCTGGCTCTCCAGTTCCCCGGGGTCTACGTCACCGGCGTGGACATCATGGCCACCGGGCCCGCCGGCGCCCGGGTCCAGGCGGGCACGGCCTTGACGCTGCTGCCGTGGCTGGTGGAGCCGGAACAGCCCGTACCCGTCGCCATGCTCTGGCCGCTGGCCACGACACCCACCCTGCTCGCGGACGGGACGCTCACGTCGACCGGCGGCTCCGCATTCGGCCCTGTCGGATCGGCGCGCACCCTGCTGAAGGCGCCCGGCGACGCCCCCGTCACCTGGATCGTCGACCCCGACCTGCTCGACACGGCGGACGCGGTCGCGTCCGGTGACGGGCCGAACGCCGCGGCCGCCGCATCGTGGCTGCAGGAGCTCCGGACGGCGACGGCGGGCCGGGACAGCTGGCTGCTGCCGTACGCCGTGCCCGACCTGGCAGCGTTCGAACCGGACACGGCCATCGGTCTCGCCGCCACGTCGATGCGGCTGACCCGCAGTTCCGCCGATCGGCTTCCGGGTGCGACCCCGGGCCTGTCGTGGCCGGCCTCCGCGACCGCGTCGGCACTCACCGCACTCGACCAGGCGGGAGCAACCCCGGTCGTACTCTCCGGAGCGGTCACGGACGCCACGGGCCCGTGGACCGCCGTGCAGCACGACGACAGCCGGTTCACCGCCCTGCTCACCGACCCCGGCCTCGACGCCACGATCCGGGACGCCACGCGAAGCGTCGACCTGCGGCAGCGCTGGCTCGCCGAGACCGCCCTCGCCGCGCTGGACCCCGGGCACGACGGCCGGCCGCTCGTGACCGGCCCGCCGCCGGGCTGGCACCCGGATCTGCAGTTGGCGACCGGCCTGATCGAGGCATGGACCGCCACACCCTGGGTGGAACCGGTTGCGCTCGGGGCGATCGATGGCGAGCCCAGCGGCACCGCGACCATCGCCGGCACCGCCGACGAAGCCGTCGAACCCGACGCCGCCGGGGACGCCGAGAACGCTGGGGAGGCTGGGGACGCCGGGGACGTTGGGGACGCCGGGGACGCTGCCGGCGCTCCCGCGCTGCCGGCGGAGACCGCCGACGCGGCCGCGGAACTGCACGCCGCCGCCGAGCAGTACGAGACGCTGCTGGCCAAGCCGGCAGGCGCCGAGGGGTACGACCGCGCGGCCGTCCGTGCGGCGTCCGCGACGTGGCGCCTCGACCCCGAAGCCGCCAACTCCTATGCCGAGCAGATCATCGAGGATCTCCGCTCCCGCCTCGATCAGGTGTCGCTCGCGGTCCCGCCCACCGTTACGCTGTCCAGCAACACGGGGGCGTTCCCCGTCAACGTGGTCAACGAGCTCGACGTCCCGGTCACCGTCCAGCTGGAGCTGGCCTCGTCCAACCCGGACCGGATGTCCGTCGAGCAGGTGACGAGGCGGCGGATCGAGGCGCAGGAGACGGCGATCGTGCAGGTCACGGCGGAGGCGGTCGCCAACGGAAGGGTACGGGTCGATATGCAACTGGCCACGACCGACGGAGTGCCGCTGGGCGACGCGGAGTACACCGTGGTCAACGCCACCAACTACGGCATCATCGGGTGGTTCCTCATCGCCGGCGCCGCGCTGCTGTTCGCCATCGGCTTCGCCTGGCGCATGCTGCGGGGCCAGCGCAGGAACGGAACCACCCGGAGCCACCGCGTGGTCCGGGAGTTGGACGAGGTCGCCCGGTGAGCGATCCCGTCTCCCGCGTCCGGCAGTCCGGGCTGCTCAGCTCCAGCGTGGTGATGGCGGCCGGGACGGTCGCCTCCCGGTTCACCGGCTTCCTCCGCGCCGCCGTGATCGCGGCGGCGATCGGGTTGCTCGGGAAGACCGCCGACACGTTCAACCTGCCGAACACCATCCCGAACATGATCTACATCCTGGTGGCCGGGGGGGTGCTGAACGCGGTCCTGGTCCCCGTGATGGTGCGGGCGATCAAGGAGGACGCGGACGGCGGGCAGGCGTACTCGCAGCGGCTGTTCAGCGTGGTGGTGACCATCCTCGCGCTCGCCACGGTCGTCGCCGTCGCCGCGGCGCCGTGGTTGCTGCGGGTGTTCGTGGACGCCGAGTACCTGCTGCCCGAGAACCGGGAGTACTTCGCGGACATGGTGATGTTCGCCCGGTTCTGCCTGCCGCAGATCTTCTTCTACGGGCTCTACGTCCTTGTCGGGCAGATGATGAACGCCCGGGGCCGGTTCGGGCCGATGATGTGGGCGCCCGTCGTCAACAACATCGTCGCGATCGCGGTCTTTGCCGCCTATCTGGTCGTGTTCGGCCAGAAGGGCGCGGAGCCCTACGACACCACCGAGATCGCACTGCTCGGCGCCGGCTCGACGCTGGGCGTCGCGCTGCAGGCCGTCGTGCTCGTCCCGGTGCTGCGCCGCGCTGGGTTCCGGCTGCGGTTCCGGACGGACTGGCGGCACGCCGGGCTCGGCCAGGCCGGCAGGCTCGGCTTCTGGACGCTCGCGTTCGTGGTGCTCAACCAGGTCGCCTACCTCGTCGTGATACGCACCGCCAGCGGCGGCTCCGCCGCCGGCGAGGCCGGTGTGACGGTGTACATGAACGCGATACTGATCATGATGGTGCCGCACGCGATCATCACGGTCTCGCTGGCGACGGCGCTACTGCCGAAGCTCGCCGACCACGCGAGCGACGGGAAGCTGGCTCTGGTCCGGGACCGGCTGGAGTCGGCCATCCGGGTGTGCCTGGCGGTGATGGTCCCGGTCGCCGCGCTGCTCGCGGCGCTGGCCGTCCCGCTGGCCGCACTGATCTTCGACTACGGCGCAGCATCCGGGGAGACCCGGTCTCTCGCGTACACGCTGATCGCGCTGCTGCCGGGCCTGGTGGCCTTCACCGTCCACTACCTGGTGCTGCGCGGCTTCTACGCGCTGCAGGACACCAGGACGCCGTTCCTCGTGCAGATCTCGATCGCGGCCACCATGGTGGTCAACGCCCTGGTCGTGGGCTTCGGGGCAACCGCAGAGTGGACGACGGTGCTGCTCGCCGGCGGCTACAGCCTCGCGTACGTCATCGGCGCCAGCGTCAGCCTCACCGTTCTGGGACGCCGGATCGGCGGCATCCCGCAACTGCCGCTGCTCGGTCACATCGCGCTGCTGGCCGTGCCCGCGGCCGCCGGCGGCCTCGCCGGGTACGCTCTGGTGCGGCTGCTCGATGGTCCCCTGGCCGGGCTGCCGGGATTGGTGGCCAACGCGGTCACCCTGGCTGTCGCCGGCACCGCGGGGGTGCTTATCTTTGGTGGGTTGGCCTATCCGATGCGGATCGTCGAGGTGCACCAGGCGGTCGATGCAATTCGGCAACGGATCAAGACGCAACGAGCGTAGGACGGCCTAGCATGGTGTTCGACAAGCTCGATGACACACCGGGAGGATTGTGACAGCACAAGCAGTCCGGCCCGGTCGTCTCCTCGCCGGGCGCTACCGCGTCGAGGACCTCCTTGACGAGGTCGACGAAGTGCGCTCCTGGCGCGGGGTGGACGAGGTGCTGCGCCGCGCGGTCTTCGTCCACACCCTGCCGACCGACGACCCGAGGGCAACGGCACTCACCCAGGCGGCACAGGTCGCCTCGCAGGTCGGCGACACGCGCTTTCTCCAGGTGCTCGACGTGGACTCCGAGGACGACACGGTCTACGTCATCCGGGAGTGGATCACGGGGCAGAACCTGAAGGTGGTGCTGACCGCGGGCCCGCTGCCGCCCGACCAGGCCGCCGCGCTCGCCGGCGAGGTCGCCGAGGCGCTCGCCAGCGCACACCAACAGGGGCTGACCCACCTGCGCCTCGAGCCGAGCTCCGTCGTCATCTCCGACGACGGCACGGTCAAGGTGGCCGGGCTGGCGATCGAGGCGGCGCTGCACGGCGCCGAGGAAGGCGACCCGGGCCAAGCCGATGCGGCCGGTATCGGGCGGATCCTCTACGCGGCACTGACCGGCCGGTGGCCGGACGGTGACGGGCACGGACTGCCCGCCGCGCCCCGCATCGACGGTCG
>JBMCTR010000099.1:0-6387 GCA_048622955.1 Actinomycetota bacterium | reverse complement strand
GCTTCTTCGCGGCCGCCTGCTCTTCGGCCTTCCGCTTCTCGGCCTGCTCCGCCTTGCGCTGCTCCTCGGCCTGGTCAGCGAACTGCTCGAACGCAGGCAGGTTCGCCTCCAGCCACTCGTCGGCCTCGGACGGCGCATCCCACTTCAGCTTCTTGACCATGCGGTGCTCGGCTCGTTCGGCGTCCTCGAGGTCCGACCGTTCGGCTTCACGTTCGCTGCGTGCCTCGATGAGCTCGAACAAGGCGGCGCGGTGCTCCCGCGCCTCCGGTGCGTCGAGGGCGTGCAGCGCCCGGTGACGGCCGTCCCACTCCGTCGTACGGACGGAACCACCGCCGAGCCCGGCGCGGCTGCGCGCCACTCCCCGCTCGGCGGCGCGCACGGTGCGGTCCGCTCGTGCGACCGAGCGCTGCGCCCGCTGCCGGGCAGTCCTGATCTTCTCGAGCCGCTTCGTCGACTCCCCCGCCTCGGACTGCGGCGATTGGCGCTCCGCACGGTCGGCGGCTGCGGCGCTCGCCTCCTCGACGGCGCTGACCGCCTGTTTCGTCGGATCGGGCGCGGCCACGGGCGCGATCGCGGCGACGACCGCGACGCCGGCAAGGACAGCAAGCCACTTGCGGATATTGCAGGGGAACATGCGGATCCGAATTGGACGGGTGCAGGGGATTAGCCACGACAGGCACATATTGAGCTGTAGTGGTCGCCCGCACGTACGGAGGGTAGCCTGCGTGCGGGCGGACGCGATCATGAAGCCGCGCCCGGTTACCCAAGAGTATAGGGATGTATTCGTCTCAAGCTATATGACTTACGCCACAGCTGGGCAACCCCGAGTATTCGCTCCAAGCACCGAAGATCGGGCAATGGACAGCATCAGGGGCATGCCTCGCCAACACACCACCGAAGTCCCCGCCGCAGTCGCCCGCCGGAGCTCACCGCCGGAGTTCCCGCCGGGTGGCCCCGCTAGGTAGCGGCGTAGGCGTCGACCCGAGACCGCAGCACCGGCAGGCTGACCGTCGCACCACCGAGGACGGCGTCGTGGAACGCCTTGATGTCGAACCGGTCACCGAGTGCGGCGCGCGCCTGCTCTCGGAGCCGCAGGATCTCCCGCTGCCCCACCTTGTACGCCAGCGCCTGGCCCGGCATGCCGATGTAGCGGTCCACCTCGACGGTGATGGTCTCCACGTCCACCGGCATGTGCTCGACCATGAAGTCGATCGCCTGCTGCCGCGTCCAGCCCATCGCGTGAAGGCCGGTGTCGACCACCAGCCGGCAGGCACGCCACACATCCGACGCGAGCATGCCGAGCCGGTCCAGGTCGTCGCCGTACAGTCCCATCTCGTCGGCCAGCCGCTCGGTGTACAGCGCCCAGCCTTCGACGAAGGCGGTGTGGCCGGACAGCGACAGCCGCCGGAACGCGGGCAGGTCGCTGCGCTCCGCAGCGATCGCGAGTTGGAGGTGGTGACCGGGAATCGCCTCGTGGTAGGCGATCGACGCGGTCGAGTGCCGCCCCCGCTCCGTGGGCTCGTGAAGGTTGACGTAGTAGTAGCCCGGCCGGCTGCCGTCCGGCGCCGGCGGCGTGTAGTACGCCGGCGGGACGTCCGCCGCCAGGTAGTCCGGCACCGGCTCGAGCTCGCACCGCGCCTGCGGAAGGATCCCGAACCAGTCGCCGATGGCCGCGGACGCGGCGTCCAGACACCTCCGCGCATGGGCGATGATCTGTTGCCCGTCGGCGTACCGCAGCTCGGGGTCGCTCAGCAGCCGGTGGAACACCTCCGGGACATCGGACGTGCCGAACGCGCGCTCGCCCACCTCCGCGAACTCGGCGCGGATCTTGACGGTGGCCTCCTCCATGCCGATCTCGTGCAGCTCCTCCGGTGCGAGCGGCAGGCCGGTGTGCAGTTCGATCAGGCCGCGGTACAGCTGCTCGCCGTCCTGCAGGTGGCACAGGCCGGGACGATCGTCGGGACGGGACGCCGGCAGCAACCGGTCACGGAAGAAGTCGCGGTACCGCTCGAAGGCGGGTCGGAGCGTGCCGCCGACCGCGTCGGCCAACTCCGCGCGCCACGCCTGCGTGCCCTCCCAGTCGTCCGGACCGGTCAGGTTCACGAACGGGTCAGCGTCAAGTGGTGACTCCAGGTACTTGGTGACCTGGTTGAGCGACCGCCTGACGTTGATCTCCGCCGGCGCTCGACCCGCCGCGAGGCCCTCGCGCAGCCGCTCGGCGGCCTGGTCGAGCATCCGGGCGAGCTCGCCGACCCTGGTGACGGCCATCCGGGCGTGGTCCGGCTCGGGAGCCGCCAGCTGTCCGATCAGGATCAGCAAGTCGGCGTGCGCCCCCTGCATCTGGTCGGCAGCGAGCTCCGCCAGCCGCAGGTCGATGCCGCGGATGGCGTTGTCCAGCTCACCGACCAGCAGCTGGCGGGTGGCCGTGTCGGTCTCGTCGAGCTCGCCTTCCGGAACCGCCGCCGCACCGTCGCGCAGCTCCACCCACCGGGCACGCTGGCGCTGCTCCGCCTCGGCGGACAGGTCGTCGGCCCGGTCGTCGTAGCGGTGGTCCCCGAGAAACGCGGCGCTCAGCGGGCTGGCCTCGAGCTTCGCTTCCCAGTACTCGTCCGCGATGGCACGCAGTCGCTCAGCTGCACTCATGTCAGCACATCCTGCACCACACAACCCCGTTCGCGACACGTGGCCTCCCGTCCCCGCACCGCGCGGCTCGATGGCTAGGCTCCCCCACATGGCGACGGCGGACGGCGGACTACTCGAGGCGGTACGCAAGGGCCTGACAGCAGCCGGCGACCCGGCGAAGGCACCGGAGATGCAGCAGTACATGAAGTCCGCCATGCCCTTCCACGGCGTGCAGCGGGCGCAGCTGCGCGCCCTGTGCCGGGAGTTGTTCGCGTCCCATCCGCTCCCGGACCGCGCCACCTTCGTGGCCACCGTCCTGGCGCTGTGGCGGGAGGCGACCCATCGCGAGGAGCGGTACGTCGCGATCGAGCTGACGGGCGACCGACGGTACGGCGAGTACCAGACGCCCGCCCTGGTCACCGACCTTTACGAGGAACTGGTCGTCACCGGTGCGTGGTGGGATCTCGTGGACGACATCGCGATCAGGAGGATCGGGCCGATCCTGCGGGCGGCGCCGGCCGAGGTGACACCGCTGATGCGGGCGTGGTCGACCGACGACGACCTGTGGAAGCGGCGGTCCGCCGTCATCTGCCAGATCGGCAGCAAGGAGCAGACCGACCGCGACCTGTTGACCTACGTCATCGACCGCACTGCGGCCGACCGGGACTTCTTCATCCGGAAGGCGATCGGCTGGGCATTGCGGGAGTACGGGAAGCGGGCGCCGACCTGGGTCCGCGCGTTTGTCGGGCACCGGGAGTCGACTCTCAGCGAGCTGTCGCAGCGGGAGGCGCTGAAGCACATCGAGGAGGGCATCAGCCCGGCACGGCGGTGGGCGCCCCGCTGACCGCTCCCCGGTCCTCGTGCGCCGGTGCCAATCCACAGCGTCGGACGTTGTGGATTGGCATCACGTAGGTATGGTCCGACCGTGCAGCACGCGTCGCGACCGCAGCGGATCTTCCTGATCGGCATGATGGGCTCCGGCAAGTCCACCGTGGGCGCCGCGCTGTCGGAGCTGGTCGGCTGGCCGTACCGGGACAACGACGAAGTGCTCCGGGGGGCCGCGGGCGCCCCCGTCGACCGGCTCGGTGCCAAGCTGGGCTGGGAGGCGCTGCACGCGCTCGAGGCGGAGCAGGCGGCGAAGCTGGCCGCCGCCGAGCCGCCGTTGGTCGCCGGTCTCGCGGCGAGCGTCACCGAGTCCCCGGAGCTCTGGCAGCGGCTCCGCGATGCCGGCTGGGTGGTCTACCTCCGCGCCCGCGTCGGCACGCTGGCGGCCCGGGTCGGCTCGGGCGAGGACCGGCCCTGGCTGGCCCCGGACCCCGCCACCTTCCTTTCCCGCACCCTCGAGGCGCGAGCCGACCGCTACGAGCAACTCGCCGACCTCATCGTCGACGTCGACGACCGCGAACCGGGCCAGATTGCCCGTGTGATCGCCGGCCAGCTGTCAGTGTTATCCGAGAGACTGGGACCTCGCACGGGATCCGATAGGACGGGAGACATGACCGCGACCCCATTCGCCGAGCCGGCCGTCGAGCTCACCGGTGGCGTGCTGATGCCCCTTGTCGGTTTCGGCACTTGGCAGTTGACCGGGTCCGAAGCCCAGCGCGCCGTCGGCTGGGCGCTGGAGGCCGGCTACCGGCACCTCGACACCGCCGCCGCGTACGGCAACGAGAAGCAGGTCGGTGCCGCCATCCGGGACAGCGACGTGACACGGGACGACATCTTCATCACCACCAAGCTGCCGCCCAACCACGTCGGGCGCGAGCGGCAGACGCTCGAGGAGAGCCTGGCCGCGCTCGGCACCGACCACCTCGACCTGTGGCTGGTGCACTGGCCGCCGGGCGGCACCGCAGGCGTCAGCTCGTGGCGAGTCTTCACCGAGGCGCTGTCCGAAGGGCTGACGCGAGCCATCGGCGTCAGCAACTACTCGCTCGATCAGATCGACGAGATCACCGAAGCGACCGGCGTCGGTCCGGCCGTGAACCAGATCAAGTGGAGCCCGCTGCTGTTCAGCGCCGAGTTGCTCGCCGCGCACCGCGAGCGGGGCATCGTCGTGGAGGGCTACAGCCCGTTCCGGTCCGGCACGCTCGACCATCCGGCGTTGGTCGAGATCGCCGAGCGGCACCGCAAGCTCCCGGAGCAGGTCGTCGTGCGGTGGCACGTGCAGCACGGCATCGTGGTCATCCCGAAGTCGGCCAAGCGGGAGCGGATCACGGCGAACGCGGACGTGTTCGACTTCGAGCTCAGCGCGGACGAGATGGCGGCCATCGACGGCCTGCGGCGCTCGTAAAGATCATGACAGGCGAGTACTCGGTCGAGTGGTCCGACCACACGGATCATCTGGCGAAGGCGGCACAGACCGACGCGGCGTGGTATGCCGCGGTGGCCGACGAGCTCGTGGAACCGGCCGACCGGCTGCTGGCCGACGTCGGCTGCGGCGGCGGAGGCATGGCAGCGGCGCTCGCCGTGACCGCCGAGCCGGATGCCCGGATCGTCGCCGTCGACGGGGACGACGGGGTTCTCGCGGCCGCCCGTGAGTACTTCAAGGACGCCGGCGTTGCCTCCCGCGTCCAAGTCGCGAAGGCCGATGTCGCCGGCGATCCGGCTCAGCTGCGGGCCAACCTGGGCGGTGCGCCGGATCTGATCTGGGCGTCGTCTGTGGTGCATCACGCCGGCGACCAGCAGGCGGCGGTGGACGCGCTGGCCACGCTGCTCGGATCCGGCGGCCGGCTCGCCCTCGCCGAAGGCGGCCTGCGCGCCCGGCACCTGCCGTGGGACGTCGGTGTGGGCAGGCCCGGGCTGGAAGTACGGCTCGACGCCGCGCACGATCGATGGTTCGCCGCCATGCGGGACGAACTGCCGGGTAGCGTCGCGATGCAGTACGGCTGGACCTCCGCACTGCGGCGCGCCGGCCTGGCCGACGTGGCGACGCGGTCGACGCTGATGGAGCGGCCACCGCCCCTCCGCCCGGACGACACGCGGTTCGTGATCGACCGGCTCACGCACTGGGTGGACCGGCTACGGGAGTTCGACCTGCTCGATCCGGACGACGCCGCGGCGTGGAACCGGCTCCTCGACGCCGACGATCCGGCCTGGCTCGGCCATCGCGACGACATCTTCGTCCTGGAGGCCCGCAGCGTCCACACGGGCACCGTCCGCACCTGACCGGAAACGCCTGCACCGTCGCAGTCGGAGCGGCCAACGCCCTCTGTCGGCTGCCCGCCCGACCCGACCGTCGGCAACACGGCGTGTGAGCTGAGCCACCCGCGGGGCAGACTGCGCGCTTTCAATGTCGTTGACTAGCCTGTATAGGAGTAGCCGCTGACTCAGGACGCACCGGAAGAAGGCGAACGTCAACGTGGCCACGGACAACGGTCCACATGATGGTTTCGGACCCAACGAGTGGTTCGTCGAGGAGCTGTACCAGAGCTGGCTGACCAATCCCGACAGCGTCGACCCCGCCTGGTCCGAGTACTTCCGCGACTACACCAGCCAGCAGGGCAAGAGCGCGGCACGCGCAACGACGACCCGGGAGGCCGCCGTGGGGAGGGCCGCGCCATCCGGGAAAGAAGCACCGCCGGCGGACAGTGAGCAGGCCGGGCGGCCGGCGACCGCCGAAGGCAGGACGGGGGCCCCGCCGCAGGTCCCCTCGACCGCCGAACGGCCGTCCGGGGGCGCGGCGCCGGCGGCCGAGCCCGCCCAGGAAGCTCCTCCGACCCGGCGCGCGACGCCCGATTACTCGTTGCCGACCACCAGGCCGCCCGAGGT
>JBMCTR010000098.1:0-6498 GCA_048622955.1 Actinomycetota bacterium | reverse complement strand
GGCCGGTCGGGCGGCTCGCCCTCTCAGCGGAGGCCGGCGAACAGGTCGTCCTCCGGGACCGTCGTCGGCACGTGCGAGCGAACCAACTCGTAGTCCTCGGTGGGCCACACCGCCTGCTGAACATCCAGCGGCACGGCGAACCACCTCCCGTTCGGATCGATCTGGGTGGCGTGCGCCAGCAGCGCCTTGTCCCGCACCGGGAAGTACTCCGCGCACGGCACCCGCGTGGTGATCCGCTCGTCCCATCCCGGCTCCGGCTTCCAGTTGGCCAGCCACTCCTCGTACGGGGAGGGCAGGCCGCGGCGCAGCATCTCGTCATGCAGGGCCTGCATCCGGGCTCGGTGAAACGAATGGTGGTAGTACAGCTTGCGCGGCTGCCACGGAACACCGGCGTCCGGGTACGCCTCGGCGTCCGCAGCCGCGTCGAACGCCGCCACCGACACCTTGTGGCACATCACGTGGTCGGGGTGCGGGTACCCGCCGCGTTCGTCGTACGTCGTGACGACGTGCGGCCGGAACTCACGCATCGCGGCGACGAGCGGTGCCGCGGCCTTCTCCACCGGCAGGCTGGCGAAGCTGCCCTCCGGCACCGGCGGCGGAGGATCCCCCTCCGGAAAGCCCGAGTCCACGAAGCCCAGCCAGTGCTGCCGAATCCCGAGGATCTCCCGTGCGGCATCCATCTCCTGCCGACGGATCTCGCTCATGTTCTCGAGCACGTCCGGACGGTCCATGTTGGGGTTCAGGATCGATCCGCGCTCACCACCGGTACACGTGACGACGAGGACGTCGACTCCCTCGGCCACGTACCGTGCCGTCGACGCCGCGCCCTTGCTCGACTCGTCGTCCGGGTGGGCGTGCACATGCATCAGACGTAGCTGCTCAGGCACCGGTACCTCATCTGCGGGTGTTGGGAGCGTAGGCAAGAATAGTGACAACGCAAGCTAGCAAGCGCATTCCAATCGCATTCGAGGACGTCGTGACCACTCCTGTCACCCGGCCCGCCGAGCGGTACGGAGACAAGCCCGGGCGCCCGCGCTGGGCCGTCATCGCGCTCGCTGTGGCGGGCGTTGCCTTGGTCGCGGTGGCAGTGGCCTTCATCCTGAACGCCGCCGAATCCCAGATCCGTGCGTCGGTGCTGTCCTGGGACAAGCCGGCCGGCGAGAGCATCGCCGCCACGGTCGAGGTCATCCGCCCTCCGGACACCGTCGTCCACTGCGACGTCGTCGCCGTGGACATCCGGCAGATCATCGTGGGGCAGGAGCAACTGGTCGTCCCCGCCTCTCCCGAGCGCAGGACGGTGCTCGACATCGACGTGCCGCTGCAGGGCGAGGCGGTGGCAGTCTCGGTTCAGGACTGTCAGCCGGCCCAGGGACGCTGACAATCGCCTTCCCCCGTGCCATCTTGCTAGCCTGAATGTTCGGCCACCTACGAACGCGTCCGGGCTGCGGCACACCGGGCGCGGACACAGGTCCGATGCTTACCCATACGACAAGCCCCCGAGGAGCAGATGCCGTGACTGAGAACGTCGCCTGGCTCACCCAAGAGGCATACGACAAGCTCCGCGACGAGCTCGACTACCTGATGGGTCCGGGTCGTGCCGAGACGGCCAAGCGGATCGAGGATGCCCGCGGGGAGGGCGACCTCGCCGAGAACGGGGGCTACCACGCGGCCAAGGAGGAGCAGGGGCACCGGGAGGCGCGGATTCGCCAGCTGCAGGCCTTGCTGCAGCGCGCCAAGGTCGGTGAGACCCCTCCCGATGACGGCGTCGTGGAACCCGGCATGATCGTCGAGATCCGGTTCGCGGGAGACGAGGAGATCGAGACGTTCCTGCTCGGTTCCCGTGAGCTGTCCGCGCTCGACGAGTCGCTCGACCTCGAGGTCTACTCTCCACAGTCGCCGCTGGGCGCGGCGATCTCCGGCCGTCGGGCCGGTGAGACGGTCTCGTACGAGACGCCGACCGGGGCGACGGTCAAGGTCGAGATCGTCGGCGCCAAGCCCTACGGCGCCTAGCAGGCGCGGCCGGCCAACCCCCTTCACGTGATCAATTGGGCACAGCCAGCCGGCTGATACGCGGGGTTACGTTCCCACCGCGCGCTTGTACTTGTTGACCGCCAGCGGCCCGAAGACGGCGATGATCAACACGCACCAGCCGACCGCCGCGATGATCGGGTGCTGCATCGGCCAGGCGCTGGACTCGATGATGCTCTCGTTGCCGAACAGTTCCCGCGCGGCGCCGACCACCGTGCTGATCGGGTTCCACTCCGCGATCGTCTGCACGAACGTCGGCATGGTGGACGGGTCCACGAACGCGTTCGACATGAACACGAGCGGGAACAGCCAGATCAGGCCCGCCGAGCCCGCAGCCTGCGGGTTGCCGACCGACAGCCCGATGAACGCGCCCACCCACAGCATCGCGAAGGCGAACAGCATCAGCAGGCCGACGGCGGCGAAGAACGGGACGACGCCCTCGTGGAACCGCCAGCCTACGATCACACCGCACACCATCATGATCACCAGGACGACCAGTTGGTTGGCCAGGTCCGCCACCACCCGGCCCGAGATCACGCCGGACCGGGCCATCGGCAACGAGCGGAACCGGTCGACGAGGCCCTTGTGCATGTCGTCGGCCAGCCCGATGCTCGCCGGCGCGACCGAGAACGCCATGGTCTGCACGAAGATGCCGGCCATGAGGAACTCCTTGTAATCCACGCCGGGGACCTGGATCGCCCCGCCGAACACGTAGGCGAACAACAGAACGAACATGATCGGCTGGATGAACATGTAGATCTGGTTGTCCGGCACACGCATGCCGCCCCGGACGTTGCGCCAGGCGATGACCAGCGTGTCGCGCAGGGCCTGAGACAGCCCACCGCGCGCGACACCGGCCTGCTCGGCCTCGGTTATCTCGGCGGTGCTCATGCCGCAGCCCTCTCCTTCTCGTTGTCCTCCGCACGGTGGCCGGTCAGCTCCAGGAACACGTCGTCCAGCGACGGCCGGCGCAGCGCGATGTCGTCGATGCCGATGTTCGCCTCGTCCAGCTCACGGATGACCAGCACCAGCCCCTTCGAGCCGTTCGCCGTCGGGACGGTGATCTTCCTCATGTGCTCGTCCACCACGGCCTGACCGCCGCTGCCGCGCTGGAGGATCTCCTCGGCCTCGGCGAGCGAGTGGGCCTCGTGCACGATCACCTCGATCCGGTCCCCGCCGACCTGCGCCTTCAGCTGGTCCGCCGTGCCCTCGGCGATGATCCGGCCGGAGTCGATGACCACGATCCGGTCGGCCAGCGCGTCGGCCTCCTCGAGGTACTGCGTGGTCAGCAGGATCGTCGAGCCCTCGGCCGCCCGTTCCCTGATCACGTTCCAGAGGTCGAGCCTGCTGCTCGGGTCCAGCCCGGTCGTCGGCTCGTCCAGGAACAGCACCTCCGGATGGACGATCAGGCTGCCCGCCAGGTCGAGCCGCCGCCGCATGCCGCCGGAGTACGTCTTGGCCGGACGGTCGGCCGCGTCGGTCAGCGCGAACTGCTCGAGCAGCTCCGCGGCCCTCCTGCTCGCGCTCGCGCCGGACAGCTGGTAGAGCCGTCCGAACAGCCACAGGTTCTCGCGCCCGGTCAGGTTCTCGTCGATCGCCGCGAACTGGCCGGACAGCCCGATGCTGGCCCGGACCGCCTGCGGGTCGGCAACCACGTCGTGGCCGGCTACCACGGCGCGTCCCGCGTCGATCGGCAGCAGTGTGGTGAGCATCCGCACGGTCGTCGTCTTGCCCGCGCCGTTCGGCCCGAGCAGGCCGACGACCTGCCCCGTCGGTACGATCAGGTCGATGCCGGCCACGGCATGTACCGCCTTGTCACCGGCACCGAAGGTCTTCACCAGACCCTCGGCTTGGATGGCGTTCACGTCTGTCCCCTCGTCTCGTCCCACGTTGTGTGTGAAGCAGGCGTCACGCTAGGCCTTGACGTTGCGTCAAGGTCAACGAACTGTCGGCGCGACGTCCTACCGTCAGAGGTCCGCCAGGATGGCCTCGGCCTCGTCGAGGTCGAGCTCACCCGCAGCCAGGCGGCGCAGCACGTCCTCACGGTCCAGCCGAGGCCCCGCAGACTCCCCCGCTTCCTCCAATCCCAGCGTCGCCAGCAGCTCCGCGAACCGCTGCCGCGCCGTCGGATAGCTCACCCCGAGCTCCCGGGCAAGCTCCTTCATATTGCCGCGCGAGACCAGGAACGTGCGAAGGATTTTCCGGTCCTGGGCTCCGAGCGAGCAGTACAGGCAGGGGGCGAACCGGCCGGACAACTCCGTCCCGCACGTCGAGCACCCCAGCCGGGTGATGTTCAGCCGGTCGCCGCAGACCGGGCAGTCGGCCGGCGGAACATGCGCGTGGTCGCTCACGACGGCACCTCCATCGTGACCGTCCCCATCACGACCTCGACGTCGATCTCCGCGGTGCCCGTCCCCACGACGAACTCCCGGCCCTTCCGTCGCCGTTCCGGCCGGACGGTGAACCGCCCCAGTTGCACGTCGTCGTGAACCCGGGCGTCGGTTCCCGTACCCAACGTCACGTGCAGCGAGCCGGACTCGCACCGCAGCCGGGACCGGCCGTGGGTCTGGCGGGTCTCCAGCTGCGCCGAGCCCGCCTGCACCAGCAGGTCGATCGGCTCGACGACGTCCTTGACCCGCAGCGACCCGCCGGTGACCCGCACGTGGTCAAGGCGGGGCAGGCCCTCGACGTGCAGCGCTCCTGCGATGATCTCGGCGCCGGCGGCGAGATCCGGACGTACGCGCACCCCGAGCGCCATGCTCTCGGTGAGCCCGCGGTGCAGCCGCTCGGTCATTTCGTGGAACCGGCCGCCGGTGAGCAGCACGAACGTCTCGTCCCCCGGCAGCTGCCCGGGCTCGCTGGAGATCACGATGGACGAACCGTCACGCCGCACGTGGTGCGGCCCGTCGACCGCGAAGGTCGCGACGGTGGGGTCGCCGACCAGCCGGACCCGCCGCGAGGAGGCGCGGATCTCGACCCGGTCGACACCGGGAACGGACGGTGGCGGCGGCTTCTCCGTGGCGTCCCCTGCCGCGCCGCCGCCACCGCCATCGCCGGGAGCCTCGCCGGTGTCGACCTGCTCCTCGGCGTCGTCGAGCAGCCGGGCGGCATCGGCGGGATCGAGCCGTCCCGCCGCCACGTCCTCGAGGATCTGCCGCCTCGTGCGCTCGCCCATGGGTCATCAGTAGAACCCATTGGCTACCAATCTGTCAAATCTGGTTCTCAAAAGTTAAAGATCGACTTACCCAATCGTCACCGGGTAGTGCGCCTCCCGCAACCTGGACAGCACCCGCTCGCAATGCTCGGCGCCGCGCGTCTCGACCTGCAGCGCCACCTCGACCTCGTCGACGTGCAACCGCGCACCGGTGCGCTCGTGGACGACGTCGAGGACGTTCGCGTCGACGGCCGCCAGTTCACCGAGCAACCGCGCCAGCGCTCCCGGCTTGTCGGGTATCCGCGCCCGGAACGACAGGTAGCGCCCGGCGGCGGCCATACCGTGCCGGATCACCCGGAGAAGCAGCAGGGGGTCGATGTTGCCGCCCGACAGCACCGTCACCACCGGCGGCTCGAATCGCTCCGGGGCGTCGAGCACCGCGGCCACGCTGGCGGCGCCGGCCGGCTCGACCACCTGCTTCGCCCGCTCGAGCAGCATCACCAGCGCCTGCGACATGCGCTCCTCGGAGACCGTCACGATCTCGTCGACGTACTGCTGGACGATCTCGAACGGGATGTCCCCGGGCCGGCCGACGGCGATCCCGTCCGCCATGGTGCTCATCCGGTCCAGCGCCACCGGGTGCCCCGCCTGCAGCGACGCCGGGTACGCGGCGGCCCCTTCGGCCTGCACGCCGACGATCCGGACGTCGGGACGGACGTCCTTGACGGCGAGCGCCACGCCGGCCAGAAACCCGCCGCCCCCCGTACTGATCACGATGGTGCGCACGTCCGGGCACTCGTCCAGGATCTCCAGGCCCGCCGTCCCCTGGCCCGCGACCACGTCCGGATGGTCGAAGGGGTGGATGAGCACCGCACCGGTCTGCTGCGAGAACTCCTTCGCCGCCACGAGCGCGTCGTCGACCGTCGTCCCGGTGAAGCGGACGTCCGCCCCGTAGGCGCGCGTCGCCTTCTCCTTGACGATGGGGGCGCCCTCGGGCATGAACACCGTCGCCGCCGTGCCGAGCATCCGGGCGGCGAGGGCGACGCCCTGTGCGTGGTTCCCGGCACTGGCGGCGGTCACGCCGCGGGCGCGTTCCTCCGGTGCCAGCCGGGCGATCCGGACGTACGCGCCGCGGATCTTGAACGACCCGGCGCGCTGCAGATGCTCGCACTTCAGGTAGGCCGGCCCACCGACCTTGCTGGCCAGCCAGCGGGAGACCTCGAGCGGGGTGGGACGGACCACATCACGCAGCAACTCGCGAGCGGCCGCGACGTCCGCGGGCTTCACGTCGGACACGGCGCCACTCTATGCCCCAT
>JBMCTR010000097.1:0-6512 GCA_048622955.1 Actinomycetota bacterium | reverse complement strand
CGTCTCGACCTGGAAGATGAACTGCTCGATCTGGCTGATCGCCACGGGGAACTCCAGCTGGCCCTCCTTGACCCACGGGCCGACTCCGGCCGGCTCCCCGGTGCGGTCGTCGACGAAGTACAGGTGCCACGCGTCGAACAGGTTCAGCATCACGCTGAAGTACAGCCATCCGATGTCCGTGATCGGGATGAACCAGGTCTGGCCGTCCCGGTTCAGGTTGAACTGGTACGGGCCGAACAGCGACGCATTGGGCGCGCCCGGCGCCCGGGTCGCCCAGTCGATGTCCGGCCGGGTGTCGGTGAGGCGGTGCATCCCGGACCGGTACCAGTCGAGCACCTTGTGATAGTCGTCCTCGCCCTCGATCTCCACCATCTTCGACCGCTCGGTGCCCGGGTTGTAGAGGAACGCGCCCTCGTCCTTGATGACGAGCAGGTCGTGCGCGAACGAGTTGCCCGGACCGGCCGCGGTGCGCCCGGCGATGCCCACCAGTTCGTGGAAGCCGCCGTGCACCGCGATGTCCCAGTGCGCCATGCCGTTCGGGCCGAGCGCCGACCAGGTCACGAGGGCCTCCTCCACCTCGGTCAGCGGCTGCACATCGTGCTCCGAGACGAACGCGAGCGGCCCCTTGGCCTGCTTGATCGCACGCCCGGTCGCGCTGCGGTACTCCTCCTCCCCGCTCTCGATCGAGTAGCCCTTCCCGACGCGGCGGCTGCGCAGCGTCGCAAGCAACTGGGGCAGCGGCCGGGTCTGCTCGAAGAAGGCCTTGAGCTGCCGTTGCTGGAGGTCCTCGGGAACGGTCTCGGGGGACGGTGCGGTGGTCGTCATGGCTCCTCCTCTGCGACGGGAGTGACGGGGGCCGGCCCACTGGCAGCGTCGCCTTCCACCGCCGACGCGGGCAATGGCTCGGCGTGCCAAAGACCCCGAGGCCGGTTGTGCTGCCGGCACAGCCAGCGAACGCCGCGCTACTGCCGCTCGAGCGCGGCCTGCACGCGCAGCGCCAGCTCGAGCAGGAACCGGTCGTCCACGTCCCGCAGGTCGACCCCGAGCATGCCCTGCACCTTGGACAGCCGGTAGCGCACGGTGTTGGGGTGCACGTACAGGTTCGCGGCCGCGTGCTCGAGGTGCCGGTCGGCGTCCAGGTACGCGTGCAGCGTCTTGACGTACTCCGAGCCGCTGGTCGCGTCGGCCTCGATGATCGGGCCGAGCGCGTCCTCCACCATCGACTCCAGCGACCGCCGCGTCGGAAGCCGGGCGAGCAGCCCGTACAGCCCGAGATCCGGCTCGCCGAGCACCTCTCCGGCCTTCGACCGGCGCCGGGCGAGATCCAGCGCCAGGGCCGCTTCCGAGTACGAGTCGGCGTAGTCCTCCAGGCCGAGGCACATCCGGCCCAGGCCGGCCACCAGCTCGGGCGGGTGCTCTCCGCGCGGGCCGATGACCTCCCGCAAGGCCTGCTGGACATGGTCGAGATCGTGGGACTCTGGGTCGAGCAGCACGACGATGTCGCCGCTGCGCGGGTGCACGACCGAGCGCGGGAAGTGCCGGCGGACGCGCTGCTCGACCTGGGTGAACACCCGCCTGGTCACGGTGGGCGGCGCATCGCCCGGGGCGGCGTCGGTCGGCAGCCGCAGGCCCACGCACGCGACGTAGCAGGGCGACCGCGGTTCCAGCCCGAGCAGCGCGGCCCGTGCGAGCATGCCCTGCCGGTCGTCGATGCGTCCCTCGAGCAGCCCGTCGACGAACTCGCTGTGCACCCGCGACTCGGCGCGCAGCGTCGCCCGCTCCCGCAGCAGCTGCAGGCCGACCAGGTCCGCGCAGATCTCGACCAGCTGCTCCTCCGAGGGCTCGAGCTCGCGTTCCCGGCTGACCTGCAGGACTGCCAGCGGCTCGTCGCCCACGTCGACCCGCAGCCGGACCGGCTCGCCGCGGTCGCCGCCGGGCGGAGCGCCGGACAGCTGCTCGCCGCCGGGGCCGAGCAGTTCGACGTACGTGCCCAGGTGGTGCGCCAGCACTCCGATGCCGGCACCGATCTCGTCGGTGCGCACGAGCGTCATCGCGACCGTTCCGGCCACGTCGACGGTACGCGCCGCCGTCCGCGCCAGCCGGTCGGCGCTCTCGGCCCGCTGCTGCTCCTGGTGCCGCTCGCGGATCTGGCCCAGCGCGACGCCGGTGTCCCGGGCGATGCCGGTCAGCAGCCGGATCTCGGATGAGGACCACTCCCACGGCTCCCGGTGGCACGCGTACAGCACGCCGAGCACCTCGCCGCCGCAGACGAGCGGCGCGCACGCCCCGCCGTGGATGTCCTCGTTGTCGATGATGTTCTTCATCACGGGGACCCGGCGGGGGTCGCGGCGGTAGTCGCGGCACGCGATCGTGCGGCCTTCCTTCGCGACGCGCCCGCCGATGCCCTGACCGACCTCGAGATGCCACAGTGCCGGCATCTCGGCGGTCTGCAGGCCGCTGTACGCCGCCATCCGCAGCACACCCCCGCTGGCCACGCCACTCCAGCTCACGTCCACGCCGAGCGCGTCCCGCACGGTGTCGACGGCGGCCTGGGCGACCGCGCTGACCGTGTTCGCCGACAGCAGGCGGCGGAGGAAGCATTCCAGGGCGGGGATCTCCGCGCCCGGGAGGGGACCGCCCCCGTTGGCCCTGCGGCCGGGTCGCCGTCCCGGGGGTCGACCAGGCGACTGCCGCAACACGATCGACACTGCGCCCAGCGTAAGCCCCGGCGGCCGCCGCCGTCACTGATCGACAGCTGTAGCCTGCCGCCAAAGACCGCCGCAACGTTCGGCAGCCACGCACATTGTCCTGCCGGCCGGCCGCGTGCCACGTTCGAAACCGCGACGTGGCCCGATCGAGGAGGCGGCGATGGCCCGGGCGCAGGGCAGGGTCGAAGAGCTGATCCGAGCACGAGTAGCCGAGCATCCCGACCAGACCTGGCTGAAGTGGCAGGACGAGGAGGTCTCGTGGCGGGAGGTGCTGTCCGCGGCCCAGCGGGCCGCCAACGGCCTGCTCGAGCTGGGCGTGCGCCCGGGCGAGCGCGTCGCGCTGATGCTGCCGAACCGGCCCGAGTTCATCTGGACGCACCTGGGCATCCTCATGATCGGTGCGCACTCGGTGCCGGTCAACATCTCCCAGCGCGGGGCGACGCTGGCGCACATCCTCGCCGACTGCGACGCCACGACCGTCGTGTTCCACGAGGACCTGCGCGACGCCGTCCTGTCCGTGGCGCCCGACCTGCCGACGCTGCGCCACCTCGTGGTCTGCGACGGGCGGCCCGGCGGCGGCGTCGACTGGGACATCGAGCGGCTGCTGGCGGGCAGCGACACCGAGCCGCAGGTGGACCTTGACGAGCCGACCGGCGGCGTCGGGCTGATGTACACCTCCGGAACCACGGGGCCGCCTAAGGGCGTCGTGGCCACGAAGTACGACCTGACGCCGCTCACCGTGCTGCTCGAGGCGACCGGCGTGCAGCCGGGCGAGACGATGTACACCGGCCTGCCGCTGTTCCACGGCAACGCGCTGCTCGTCTCGATGCTCGGTTCGATCTTCATCGACGCGAAGCTCGCGCTGGCGCCGAAGTTCACCGCCTCGCGGTTCTTCGACGACTGCCGGCGGTACGGGGCCGTCGAGTTCAACACCCTCGGCGGCATGATCTCCATCCTGCTCAAGCAGCCCCCGAGCCCACGCGACCGCGACCACGACGTCCGCGTCGTGGTGTCGGCGGGGTGCCCGCCCGACCGGTGGCGGGAGTTCGAGGAGCGCTTCGGAGTGCGCATCATCGAGTGGTTCGGGATGGTCGACTCCCCCGGCATCCTGCTCAACACCGAGGGCAGGGCCGGGTCCATGGGCAAGTCCGGCGTCGCGGGCGTCGAGTTCGCGGTCGTCGACGACCGGGACCGCCCGCTCGGCCCGCACGAGGTGGGAGAGCTGGTCTTCCGGCACCCGCAAGGGCGGATGACCAGCTACCACAAGCTGCCGGAGGCCACCGACGAGGCGTACCGTAGCGGCTGGTTCCACTCCGGCGACCTGGCGCACTACGACGAGGAGGGCTTCTTCTACTACCGCGGCCGGAAGAAGGAGTCGATGCGGCGGCTGGGCGAGAACGTCTCCGCCTGGGAGATCGAGACGGTGGTCAACGCTCACCCGGGCGTGCTGGACAGCGCCGCCCACGCGGTGGAGTCCGAGCTGGGCGAGGACGAGATCAAGGTGTGCGTCGTCCCGCAACCGGACAGCACCCTGCCGCCCGCGGAGCTGCTCGACTACTGCGCCGACCGGATGGCGCGCCACGCCGTCCCCCGCTATGTGGAGTTCGTCGACGAACTGCCCAAGACCGCGACCGAGCGCAACCAGTACGCGGCGCTGCGCCACCGCGGCATCACCCCGCAGACCTGGGACCGGGAGCAGGCCGGCTACCTACTCCAGCGCTCGTGACCCGATCGGAGGTTCGCAGGTGGACGCAGCCATCGTCGGAGCGGCCATGACGCCGTTCGGCAAGTTCCACGACAGCACCATCCGCTCCCTGGCCGAGAACGCGGTCGCGGACGCCCTCGCCGACGCCGGGCTGGGCCCCTCCGAGGTCGGGGCGGTGTTCTTCTCGAACGCGGTCGCCGGCATCCTCACCGGCCAGGAGATGATCCGCGGCCAGGTCGCGCTGCGGCACACCGGCCTGCTCGGCGCGCCCATCGTCAACGTCGAGAACGCGTGCGCCTCGGCTTCGAGCGCCTTCCGGCTGGCCGTGTCCGCGGTCGAGTCCGGCGCCGCCGACGTCGCGCTGGCGGTGGGCGCGGAGAAGCTCACCCACGAGGACAAAGCCAGATCCTTCGCGGCCATCGGCACCGCGGTGGACCTGCTGCAACTCGACGACCTCAAGCGCTGGACGCGCGGGTCGGCCGGGTCGCCGGCGCCCACCGCGGCGGAGGACGACGGCAAGCGCTCGTTCTTCATGGACATCTACGCGGCCAACACCCGCGCGTACATGCAGCGGACCGGGGCCACGGTGGAGGACTTCGCCGAGGTTGCGGTCAAGAGCCACCGGCATGCCGCGCTCAACCCCAACGCGCAGTACCGCGACCCCGTGACCGCCGAGCAGGTGCTCGCCAGCCGCGTCGTCTCCGATCCCCTGACGCTGCTGATGTGCTCCCCCATCGGCGACGGCGCGGCCGCCGTGGTGGTCTGCTCCGCCGACCGCGCCCGCCGGCTGGGCGCCGAGCCCGTCTGGGTGCGCAGCTGCGCCCTCGTCTCGGGCACCGACCGGACGGGAGACGAGCCGGGTGCCGCCGAGCGTGCCGCGGCCGAGGCGTACGAGCGCGCCGGCCTCGGCCCCGACGACCTGGACGTGATCGAACTGCACGACGCGGCGGCACCCGCCGAGCTGATGACCTACGAGGAGCTCGGCCTGTGCTCGCCGGGGGACGCGCCCACCCTGCTCCGATCCGGCGAGACGGCGCTGGGCGGCCGCCGCGTCGTCAACCCGAGCGGCGGGTTGCTGGCCAAGGGGCATCCCATCGGCGCCACCGGGTGCGGGCAGCTCGTCGAGCTCACCGACCAGCTGCGCGGCCGGTGCGGTGCGCGGCAGGTGGAGGGTGCGCGGGTGGCGCTCGCCGAGAACGGCGGCGGCTTTCTGGGCGCCGACGCCGCCGCCATGGTCGTCACGGTGCTGTCGAAGTAGTCGGCGAGACGGAAGGGGTCAGCCATGGAGTTCAAGCAGGTCGTCGGTAACCGGCGCACGATCCGGTACTTCGACCCGAACCGCCCGGTCGAACCGGAGAAAATCCAGGTCATGCTGGAGGCGGCAAACCGCGCCTCACGGGCCGTCAACGCCGACTTCACAAAGGCGATCGTGTGTTACCGGGACGAACTCACCGACGAGATCCGTGATCAGCTCAAGACACCGACCATGACCGTACAACTCGACCTGGCCCCGGTGACCATCTTCTGGTACGGCGACATGACGTTCGCCGACGGCGCCCAGGCCCGGCTCAAGGAGCTCGTCGACCTCGGCGCCCTGCCCGTGACCCACGGGTGGTCCCATGCGTACGTGGACGACGTGGCGTTCGCCCAGGTCGTCCAGCCGATGTCCAAGGACGCGATGGCCAGCACCTGGGCCGTCTCCGTCGAGTGCGGGTTGGCGATCGCTCAGGCGATGCTCGCCGGGGTCGACGAGGGGCTGGGTGTCGGCCTGCATGCGTTCAACGGGGCCAGCGCGAAGGAGCCCCTCAAGGTGCCGGACAACTGGATCCCGATGTGGGTGCTGCTCGTCGGCTATCCTTCAGAGAGCCCCGACGGCGGCGGGCAGCGCCCGCGGCCGCCGCTCGAGCAGAACTTCTACCGGGGAGCGTACGGCACGCCATGGGTGGAGATTCCCGACGTCACCGAACGGCTCAAACGGGAGGGCATGATCCAGGAGCCGATGGACGCCGAGCGGCGGCACAAGGAGATCCGCATGCTCGCGGAACGCTTCGGGCTGCCGCTGTGACACCCGACGAGTTCTGGTCCCAGCGCACGGTCAA
>JBMCTR010000096.1:0-6565 GCA_048622955.1 Actinomycetota bacterium | reverse complement strand
CGGAGGTACGTCTGGACGACCTTGCCGGTCACCTCCCGGCCCGCGAACGGAGTCCAGCCGGCCTTTGAGATCACGTCCTCGTTGCGCAGCGTCCATCGTGCCGCCGGATCGACGAGCACCACGTCACCGTCCGAGCCTTCGGTAAGCGCGCCTTTGCGCGGCCACAGGCCGTACGTCCTGGCCGGTACCTCGGCGTAGACGCGCACGACATCCTCATACGAGATCTGCTCGCGGGCCGCGGCGTCGAGCAACAGGGGCATCGTGCTGTCGAGGCCGGGAAGCCCGAAGTGGACGTCCCAAAGATCTCCGGCGCGCTTCTGCTCCAGTGTCGACGGCGCATGGTCCGTCGAGATGTGGGTGAGCCCGCCCTGCCTGAGCAGGTGCCACATCTCGGCCTCGTCGTTCGCCGTCCGCGCCCGTGCCGGCGGGGTGAACTTGCGCAGCGCGCCGTGCTCGAGCACCTCGTCCTCTCTCAGCAGGAAGTATTGCGGGCAACTCTCGGCCGACAGCCGCGCGCCCATCGCCCGCTCCCTGGACAGGTACTCCGCGACCTCCGGGTGGCTCACGTGAGCGACGACGGCGCGGGCACCAGCTCGGCGGGCGAGCATCGATGCGACCGCCGTCGCGACGACCTCCGCGTCGCGGTTGCGCCACTCGGGTAGGAGTCCGCCGTCACGCCTGCCCTCCGCCCGCAGCACCGTCTCGGCCGCCTCGGTCAGGGAAGCGTCCTCGCAATGCATCAGCGAGACGGCACCTACCCGGGCACTCGCTTCGAAGTGGGCCCTGAGCGCCGCCGCGTCGTGCCCGGGCACGCCGTGCGTGGTACAGGTGAACAGCTTGAAGAATGCGACTCCCGCCGCCCAGAGCCCGGCGACTGCGTCGGCGGCACCCGGCCATGCGTGTGCGGCGAGTCCGAAGTCGACCGCCGACCGACCGGCGAGGTAATCGCGCTTGTCCTGAAGATCTGCGACGGTCCGGACCGGGCGTCCGTGGCTGTGCTCGATGATCGTGGTGACGCCCGCCGCGGCCGCCGCCGCGGTACCGGTCGGGAAGTCCTCCCGGTCAGTGCTCCCCGGGTCCATCAAGTGGACGTGGGTGTCGACAGCGCCCGGCAGTACGAGGAGTCCGCCGGCGTCCACCGTCTGGTGGGCAGGTGGCTGCTCGGCGCCGACGTAGCGGATGGTTCCGCCTTCGATGGCGATGTTCGCACGACGCCGACCTGCGCTCGAAACGAGCGTCCCGCCGGTCACGAGCAGATCGAATTGTGCCATCCAGAACCCACCTTCGGTCGTGGTCGTCTCCCCGCGGATCGCTTGTCACAAGCCACCCCTGCCGCAGTCGCCTCTGCGGCCGTGGTCACCCTGTGCAGCAGGCGGGATGGGCATCACATCATATAAACTACACTATGTGCGTTAGGCCGATATGGTGATCTCCTGACTCAGGAGGAGGCAAGGCCTGACCCTGGTCGCGCGATTGATCGTTGCTGTTCGAGCCTGACCGCCAAGGTCACGCTCACGGACCGAGAGGCATCGGCCAGACGGTCGCGCAGTTCCCCCATCGTGTCAGCACGCTGACATTTCGCGCCGCCAGCGCGCTTGCCGCCGGTTGCACCGGGCGACACGCACATCTCCATGTAGGGAGGACGAACCACCATGGACGGAACCACAATCAGGCGTGGCGCGCTGGCCGGGATGGGCGGCGGCGCGATGATGGCCATGTTCGCGATGCTCGCGATGTGGCTCGACGGATCGGCCGCGACCGGGTTCTGGACGCCGGTCAACCTGATCGCGCACACCCTTTGGCGTGATGCCCCGCTCGACAGCACGTTCAGCATCGGTGCGCTGGCCCTCGGCGTGGTAGTGCACATGATGATGGCAATGGCGCTCGGCGCTGCGGTGGCGATGCTGGTGAGCAGGGCGCCCCGGCTCGGACGCAGCCTGGGCTCCCGGCTGGCGGCCGGCACCGGCGTCGCCGTCATGGTGTGGATCGTGATGCAGTACGTCGCCTGGCCGCTGGTCGACCGTGCGGCCGCCGACGCGTTCACGACGTGGATCTTCGCGGCGTCTCATGTCGTCTTCGGCATGGTCACGGCGGCGGTCCTGCACGTCCTCGCCACCCGCGGCGGCTCCACTGCGAGGCGGCGGGCCGACGCTCACGCCAGCGGCTGACCGCCCTGGCACGATGGGTCTCGTGGACCCTGGCAGCGAACCGGGCGGCCTTCTAGAGAACGTCGTCCGGCGGCTGGGCGGGTCCCCGGCCGACGCAAGCGTGCGGCACGCTGCATGGATCGCTCGCTGCGTCGGCCGGGGCGAGTCCGCCCCGCTCCGGCAGGCCGACGTCGCCGCGCTCGCTGACGTGCTGCAGGCGCGGACGGTGGCCCGGGACACGGTGCTGTTCGCCAGTGGCCAGCGCAGCACAGGAGTCTGGATCGTGCGGGAGGGCCGCGTGGAGCTGTCCGTGGGCTCTGGCCGCCGCCGCGTCGTGGTCGACCTCCTGCAGGCCAGCGACGTGGACGGAGACATCCAGATGCTGCTGAACATGCCCATGCCGTATACCGCCCGCGCCCTCGCCGACACCACATGCCTGCACCTGGCCGACGCCGACTTCGACGCGCTGCTTCGCCGCAGCCCTACGCTCGCTCGGCGCTGGATGTCGAGCATCGCAATGCGCCTGGCGACCAGTCAGACCCGCATCCTCGCTCTACTGGGCAAGCCGTTGGCCGGGCAAGTGGCCCAGGTGCTGCTCGACGAGGCCGTGAACGGCACGATCAACCTCACCCAGCGAACCGTGGCCGCGATGCTCGGCGTGCAGCGGCCGTCACTCAACAAGATCCTCAAGGACTTCGAGAATGACGGCCTGATCACCGTGGGCTATGGCACGATAAAGATCAACGATCGGGGCGCACTAGCGAGACGTGCGACAGCGGCGCCGCAGTGACCGTCGGCGCCGATCCGGCGAAGCTGACCAACCATGTGGTCACGGCGCGAAGCCAGGCTCAGGTCCGCGGTGGTGACCATGGCCAACGCCGGCGCCGCCGGTGTGCTGGTTCGCCGCCGGGTGTCTCGATCCGAACGCCGCGCCCGAATGCGGCGTGGTCGGTGATCTCGCGTGCCGCATCACTCGGCCGGGGGTAGTACCAGGCCGCTGCCGGGTTCACGGCACCGTCGACGACGACGTCGAGGTAGCGTGCTGTGCCCTTCCACGGGCACACCGACGTGTGGTCGCTGTCGGCGAAGTACTGCAGGTCCAGCGACTCCATTGGGAAGTAGTGGTTTCCCTCGACCTTGACCGTGTTTTCCGCCTCGGCGAGTACGAGACCCTTCCAGACAGCGCGCTTCATGATCCCTCCAGGTGGACGTCGGGTACGTATCCGGGTGAACGCCCCCGGGTAGCCCGGTCAGCCGGGAAGTGTCATCTCGCTGACAGTCACCGCTGCCAGGTCGCAGACACGCTGTTGGGGCAGGTGACTGAAGTCAGCGACGAGGGAGTGGGAAATGACGAGCTTCCAGAAGGTGACGTTCGCCGGTACCGGAGGTGAGGCTCTTGCCGGACGGCTGGACCTGCCGGATGGCCCGGTGCGGGCTGTGGCCCTGTTCGCGCACTGCTTCACCTGCGGCAAGGACATCGTTGCCGCCTCGCGGATCTCGAGGGCGTTGACCGAGCGCGGCATATCCGTGCTCCGCTTCGACTTCACCGGACTGGGCGAGTCCGACGGGGAGTTCGCCAACGCCACGTTCAGCTCGAACGTCGATGATCTCGTGCGGGCGGCAGACCACTTGCGGGCCACGGCGGCAGCGCCGACCCTGCTGGTCGGGCACTCACTTGGCGGGGCGGCGGTGCTCGCCGCCGCACACCGGATTCCGGAGGTCCGCGCGGTGGCGACAATCGGGGCTCCCGCCGACCCCGCGCACGTGTCGGGGCTGTTCGACCAGCAGCGCGACGACATCGAGACCGATGGGGAAGCGACCGTCACTCTGGCCGGCCGTCCCTTCCAGGTGCGCCGGGAGTTCCTCGCCGACATCGCGAGCCAGCCGCAGCAGGCACGGATCGCGAAGCTGGGCCGGGCCCTCCTCGTGTTGCATGCGTCCGGTGACGAGATCGTCGGCATCGACAACGCCCGCATCATCTACGAGGCGGCACGGCACCCGAAGTCGTTCGTCAGTCTTGACGATGCCGACCACCTGCTGAGCAGGCGCGGCGATGCGGAGTACGCGGCCGCGATGATCGCCGCCTGGGCCGACCGGTACCTGCCGAGTCGCGCACAGGGCACGGCGGGGCGGCCGAGATCGGAGCGAAACGGATCGTCGTCCGTCGTCGTGACGGGTGCCGGCGAAGCGTTCACCCAGCAGGTCGAGGTACGGGGTCACAAGCTCGTCGCCGACGAGCCCGCGTCGGCCGGCGGCGACGACCTCGGGCCCACCCCGTACGACCTGCTGCTGGCAGCCCTCGGCACGTGCACGTCGATGACCGTGGGGATGTACGCCAGACGCAAGAACTGGCCGCTGCACTCGACCACCGTCACCTTGACGCACAGCAGGATTCACGCCGCGGACTGCGAGTCGTGCGAGACCACGTCCGGGTACCTCGACCACATCCGAAGAGAGGTGCGCTTCGACGGCGATCTGGACGCCGCTCAGCGAGCCAGACTGCTCGAGATCGCCGACAGATGCCCGGTGCATCGGACCCTGCAGTCCGAGGTGGTCGTGGAGACCGTGACCGCCGAGCCCAAGCTGGTGGCGGCGTGATGCGCACCACCGGTCCGGTGCTGCCGGCGCTCACCGCGGATCAGATGCGCGAGATCGACCGGATCATGATCGACGAGCTGCACATCGACCTCATCCAGATGATGGAGAACGCCGGACGCAGCCTGGCCGACCTCGCCCAGCGCCGTTACGCGCCCGCCAACGCCGTCGTGCTGGCCGGCCCGGGCGGCAACGGCGGCGGGGGGCTGGTGGCCGCCCGCCACCTGGCGAACCGGGGCATTGACGTCCAGGTTGTGCTCGCACGCGACACCCCGCGCGTGCCCGCCGTCGACAGGCAACTGGACATCTTGCATCGGATGGACGTCCCGATCCTCGCCCAGCCTCCACACCACACCGAGCTTGTCCTCGACGCGCTCCTCGGCTACAGCCTCCGCGGCAACCCCCGCGGCCGAGCGGCGTCGCTCATCGCGTGGGCCAATGCCAGTGCGGCGCCCGTGCTCAGCTTGGACAACCCGAGCGGCTTGGATGTCACCACCGGTGAGGCGGCCGTCCCGAGCATCCGGGCGGACGCGACGCTGACGCTCGCTCTCCCCAAGCTCGGGCTCGCCAACTCTCCTGCGGTGGGCCGGCTCTACCTGGCCGACATCTCGGTGCCGCCACAGGCATACGCCCGGCTGGGGCTGGACGTGGGCAGTCCGTTCACCGCAGGTCCAGTGATCGAGCTCGATGACGGCTGGAGCGCTTGATGAAAGAGATGCCCACACCCCGGATCGACCGATCGGGTCCCTGCGAAGGGAAGTGAGCCGTGGACTGGACCGTGTACTGGTTCATGCTGCCGGTGTGCATCGCGGTGGCGAGCATCGCGATGTTCTCCGGGATGAGCGGTGCCGCCATGCTCATCCCGGTCTTCCTCATCGGATTCCCGCTTCTCGGCGTGCCCGTGCTGACCACGGTCGCGGCGATCGGCACTTCGCTGCTGCTGGAGACCTCCGGCTTCGGCACGGGCGTGTACCGCTACCTTCGGCTACGCCTCGTGGACACGGCGACCGCCTGGAGGCTCATCGCGATCACACTGCCGCTCGGCGCCATCGGAGCGGTGGCCTCGGCGCGGGCTCCCGAACAGGCGCTGCGGCTCGGCTATGGCGTCGCAATGATCGGCCTCGCCGTCCTGCTCGCACGCGAGGTTCGTGAACGCACGCCGGACGCCGTACCGGTAGCGGCCGTCGCCGAGCCAGAGCGGGACGCGATGGTCATCGGCGGGCCGGGCAGGAGAGGCCCGACCCCCGGCGGCCCGCTGGCGGCACCGGATGAGCCACCCCACCCCCAGTGCCCACACGGCACGCCGCGGCACATCACGGCTGCCGGTGGGCAGTCCTACCACTTCTGCGCTCACGGCCTGCGCGGCCAGCAGACGCTGTCCGGCATCGGCGCATTCGTCGCCGGATTGATCTCCACTGGGGTGGGCGAGGCAACCCTGCCCGGGCTCATTCGGCGGTCCCGGTTCCCGGCCGCCGTCGCCGCCGCGACATCCACCGTCGTCGTGGCCGGCACCGTGGTGGGCGCCGCCATCACGCACATGGCTCAGCTCGCCGCGGCCGACGGCTTCACCGCGATCCCATGGAACCTCCTCGTCTGGGCGGTTCCCGGGGCGGTCCTCGGCGCCGTGATCGGCACCGGCCTGCAGGGAAAGATCAGCCCGCGCACAACCAGGTGGTTCTTCGCCGCGCTCTTCTTCGCCATCGGCGCCACGTTCCTGACCGCCTTCACGGTCTTCGCCGACCGGTTCGGGTAGCGCCTCGGAGATCGGCTCGATCACCGGGATCGGCGACCAGCGTGCCGCGTGCTGCCGTACGGCAGGCGGC